>CANCMG010000043.1 GCA_947378965.1 Alcaligenaceae bacterium
CTGACGGCTTTACAGGCGCGTATTTTGGCCAGCGCTTCGCGTTGTGTTGCCCCAGGTGGGCGGTTGGTGTATGCCACGTGCAGCGTTCTGGTTGAAGAAAATCAGGCTCAAGCAGAGCGGTTTTTGGCAGAACACCCAGATTTTGAACTCATCGATGCAGCGCAGCTGCTAGCGGCACGCACGTCTTTGCAACTTGAAGGGCCTTATTTAAATCTCAGGCCGGATGTGCACGGCACTGACGGTTTTTTTGCTGCCGTGTTTGAGCGCCGCAAAGCTGGAGCCGAGGTTGCACCCGAGGTCAACGTGGCCGAGGCTGGGGCAAAGATAGCGCCTGAGGCCAAGGTAGCGACTGAAGCCAAGGTAGAGACTGAAGCAAAGATAGTGCCTGAGGCAAAGATAGCGCCTGAGGCCCAAGTAGGGTTAGAAGTGGACTCAATCGAGGCCGCAGAGGGTGCTGAGGTCGCTCAATCATCCAAAAAGGCAGTTAAGACGAAGGCACGCAAAAAGACTGATTCAACAGAGCCAGCAGATGCCACGGCTTCAGTGGATGCCGTGGCCCAAGTGAAGTCTGTTAAACCTGTGAAAGCGGTCAAATCACTGAAGCCAGCCGAATTGGCCGAATCAGCCGAATCAGCCGAATCAGCCGAATCAGCCGAATCAGCCGAATCAGCCGAATCAGTCGAATCAGTTGAATCAGTAAAACCAGTCGAGTCACCGGACTCAATGAAGCCGAGCGAGAAAAAAGTGAAGGCTGTGAGGGCTAAGAAGGGTGACGCAAAAGGCTCGGTTGCATTGCCCGCATCAGTTGCGCCTGAGCAAGCCTTTGCTCCTGAGTCACCTATCGCCGCTTCGGCCGCTGCGCCAGCACCAGCCTCGGCAATTGACGCTTTTGCGGCCTTTCTTGCCAAAGATGCTTTAAACCCTGCGCATCGGGACGAAGCCGAGGCTGAGGATTCTGCAGCCAACAAACCGGCAAAAAAACCACGTGCCAGCAAGGCGACAGGGCGGGTTAAAAAGGCTTAGTGGCTTGATTTTACGCAAAAAACTTGCGGTAATGCTCGTATCAAACTGATGGGTTAGGCTAAAATAAGCCTGATTATTTTGTCTTAGGCGGTCAACTTATTTATGAACGAAATTATTTCTTTTGTCGCGGGCGGTTTGCTGCAAGCGTCTTGGTGGCAAGTTGCCCTGATCACCTTGGGGCTTACCCATGTCACGATCGCGGCGGTTACGATCTTTTTGCATCGTAGTCAGGCCCATCGTGGTCTTGATCTGCATCCGATTGTCATGCATTTTTTCCGTTTGTGGTTGTGGTTAACCACCGGCATGGTGACAAAAGAATGGGTGGCGATTCACCGCAAACATCATGCGCGTTGCGAACGCGAAGGCGATCCACATTCGCCCATGATTTACGGCATTAATAAAGTAATGTTTAGCGGCGCCGAGCTCTACCGTCACGAATCTAAAAATGCCGAAACGCTGTCAAAATTTGGTCACGGTACACCCGATGACTGGGTCGAAAAACACATTTACTCGCGCTACAGCGCGCGCGGTATCTTAATTATGCTGGTCATCGACGTTGCGCTGTTTGGCGCGCTGGGCTTGACGGTATGGGCTGTGCAAATGGCCTGGATCCCTTTTTGGGCCGCTGGTGTGGTCAACGGTGTGGGGCATTACTTCGGCTATCGTAATTTCGCCTCACCAGATACCAGCACCAACGTGTTTCCAATCGGCATTTTGATTGGCGGCGAAGAACTCCATAATAACCACCATGCCTTTGGCACCTCGGCTAAGTTCTCAAGCAAATGGTACGAGCTCGATATCGGTTGGGTGTATATCTTGGGCTTACAAGCTATCGGTCTAGCCAAAGTCAAGAAAGTTGCGCCTCGTTTACGGCTTGAAGCGACAGGCAAAACTGGGGTTGATGCACGTACCTTGCAAGGTGTGATTGCTCATCGATTCGAGATTCTTGAGCGCTACACCAGCATCATGAAGACCGCGTGTCGGGCCGAACTCACGCGCTTGAAAACGTCTACGGCCAACAGCCACGATACTAGTCACACTGAGGCACTCGCTGCCGCCACGCATTGGCTTGGCCGTGGCGATGAAACCCTGCCTGCTGTCGAGCGTGCACGCATCGATCAAGCTCTTTCTCAGACCGCTGCACTCGCAACCTTGGTGCAAATGCGCCGCGATCTCGCCAAGCTGTGGGATAGTTCTTCAGCGTCGAGTGAGCAACTACTGCATGATTTGCAGAACTGGTGCCAACGCGCTCAGCAAAGCGGTATCGCTAGCCTTGAAGAGTTCGCCTTACGCTTACGCCGCTATGCGGCATGATCGACAAACTTAACGCACCTCAGCGCGAGGCAGTCACACTTGCGGCGCAGCACGCGTTAGTGCTGGCGGGTGCGGGTAGCGGTAAAACGCGTGTGTTAACCACACGCATGGCTTGGCTGATTCAAACAGGTCAGGTCAGCCCGCAAGGCTTGCTGGCGGTTACATTTACGAATAAAGCCGCGCGTGAAATGCTGGCGCGGGTATCAGCGCTGTTACCGATTGATCCACGCGGGTTGTGGATTGGTACCTTTCACGGTCTGTGTAACCGTATGCTTAGGGCACATCATCGCGATGCCGGTTTGCCTCAGGCCTTTCAAATTTTAGACACGGCCGATCAGCTCGCTGCAATTAAGCGCTTGTTAAAAGCCAATGCAGTCGATGACGAAAAGTATCCACCGCGCGACGTGCAACGTTTTATCAACGGCGCCAAAGAAGACGGGCAACGGCCGGGCGACGTTGAAGCGTTTGACAGCTTTCGCCGACGTATGATCGAGATCTACACCCTCTATGAAGCGCAATGCCAGCGCGAGGGGGTAGTAGATTTTCCTGAGTTGTTACTTCGTGCTTACGAACTACTGTCGCGCAACGAACCAATTCGCTCGCATTATCAGCGTCGGTTTCGTCACGTGTTGGTGGATGAGTTTCAAGATACCAATACCTTGCAATACAAGTGGCTCACGCTGTTAGCCGGTGGCGGTGCCATCATGTTTGCGGTGGGCGACGACGATCAATCGATCTACGCGTTTCGCGGGGCCAATGTTGGCAATATGGCTGACTTTGAACGCGACTATGCGCACGGAACCGTCATTCGTCTTGAGCAAAATTATCGTTCGTTTGGTCACATCCTAGATGCTGCGAATGCGCTGATCAGCCACAACGACGGGCGCTTAGGTAAAAACCTCTGGACCGAGCAAGGCGAGGGCGAGCAGATTCGGGTGGTTGAGCAACCCACTGATTTGCTCGAGTCTCGCTGGCTGGTAGACGAGGTCAGAGGTTTGATTTCTGATGGGCGCGATCGCAGTCAAATTGCGGTGTTGTACCGAAGCAATGCGCAATCGCGTGTGATCGAACACGGATTATTTTCTGCCGGCGTCGCCTATAAGGTGTACGGTGGTTTGCGTTTTTTTGAGCGACAAGAGGTTAAGCACGCGCTCGCGTATTTACGTTTGATGGCCAACGCCAATGACGATACTTCGTTCATGCGGGTGGTAAATTTTCCACCCCGCGGGATTGGTGCCCGCACGCTTGAGCAACTTGGCGATCAGGCTAAGGCCTTCGATACGAGCTTGTCTGGCGCCGTGGCACGCGTGGCGGGTAAAGGCGGTTCGAACCTTGCTCAGTTTGCGCTAATGATTCAACGCTTGGCCCTCGAAACGCGTGATTTGCCTTTGCCCGAAATGGTCGAGCATGTGATTGCGCAAAGCGGTTTGATCGAGCACTATCAGCAAGATCGCGAAGGCGCCGATCGCATTGAAAACTTAAACGAACTTGTGTCCGCTGCGGCAGCCTTTGCCTCAGAGGCAAATGTATCCGGTTTGCCGGCAGGTGTCGTGATTGTGTCTGATGCGCAGACTAGCACTCTTGATTCGATGCCCGCAGACTCCGTCGAAGGAGGCTTTGGTGGGTTATCGCCCTTGACGGCCTTTTTGTCGCACGCGTCGCTTGAAGCCGGTGACAACCAGGCGCAAGCCGGCCAAGATGCGGTACAACTCATGACGGTACACGCAGCCAAGGGGCTTGAGTTTGATGCAGTGTTTATTACCGGTTTAGAAGAAGGGCTGTTTCCGCACGAAAACAGTATCCTCGAGCAAGCAGGGCTCGAAGAAGAACGGCGCTTGATGTATGTTGCAATTACGCGTGCGCGCGAGCGCTTGTATTTTAGTTTGGCGCAAAGTCGCATGTTGCACGGTCAAACGCGTTATGCGATGCGTTCGCGGTTTTTATCTGAGGTGCCAGATGCGCATCTCAAATGGCTGACGCCCAAACAAGGCTTTGTTGACTCTGAGCCGCGCTGGAAGTCAAGTGGTGATAGTGGCGGGGCAACCTACGGCCGCCAAGGGGCCGCGGCGCATGCTGCGGTCTCACCTCGCTCTGTCACAACTGGGGTCACTGTCGGGGCGCAGCAGTTTCGCATTGGCCAGGGTGTGCGGCACGGTCGCTTTGGCGAAGGCACGATCATCGGGCTGTCAGGTAGTGGTCTTGATGCACAAGCGCAGATTCAGTTTCGCGAGGTTGGCTCAAAAACACTGGCGCTTGGCGTGGCCAAGCTTGAGATCACACAAAGCTAGCTAGGCCTGTTGCCTGTTGCCTGTCGCTGGCGAAAGCTGTGCATGATTACCTAGCGTCACGGCGTTGGTTGTGCGTCGATCGACTTGCTCTCTTTCGTGCTGGGTTTACCGCGGGGGATACGATAGCGGTTATAGCCCCATAGGTACTGCTCGGGCATCAGGACGATCATGTCTTCTAATGCCCGATTCAATTGTGCGGCAGCCAGGTCAATATTGCCTGATAAGGGCTCTTTGATTGCTTGGTACCTAACTGTAAAACCGTTGCCGATACCATTGCGTTGCGCCGCCACCACAAAGATGGGGGCGCCTGTGGTGCTTTGTAATCTTTGTACAAGTTTGGTGGTGTACGCTTGTTTGCCAAACAAGGGCGCCCAAACGCCTTCACCCATTAACGGCACCTGATCTGGCAAGATACCGACCGACTCGCCTCGTTTCAGCGCTTTCAGCAAGGTCCTCAAGCCCGATTGATTAGACGGCGCCATGGTGAGGTTTTTTCTGGTTCTGGTTTTGATAATCCAGTCATGCAACCATTGCTGTTTGGGCAGGCGAGTCAGCACAGTTGCTGGAAATCTGCTGGTGTAGATGGCCCCGAGCAGTTCGAAGCTGCCAGAGTGAGGGCCTAGCAGTATCAAGCCCTTGCCTAGTGCAAGCGCTGCTTGAAACTCGTCCCAACCTTCGCACTGTACCTGTTTCGCTAATTTGGCCTCATCTCGGCGCATATGCCAATAGGGCATTTCTAAAAACAATTGTCCGGCGCTAATGAGCGACGCCCGCAAGACTTGCGGTGAGGCCTCGGGCAGTGCAATTGCTAAGTTTTCAGCTGAGCGTCGTTTGTATCGGCTTGGCAATATCCACACTAACCAACCCGCGCCCCAGCCCAGGATTTGCAGCACAGTCAAAGGTAGGCAGGAGAAAAATCTGAAGAGGGCTGTTGCGAAAAGCGGACCGAGTTTGTTTAACATTGATTGCTCAGCGACGATGGGTAGTGGGCTTCGCCACTCCCGTCGGTGAGGTAAAGACGCTATTCAGGTTGTTCACGCGCTGATAAAGCAACGCGCTGTTAAAGCAACGTGCTGATAAAGCAACGCGCTGTTAAAGCAACTTTGTCGGTTTATAACATTGAATCAAAGACGACTGCCTTTTGACCCTTCGCCTCACCCGTTTAAGCAAAAGCTTCAAGCTGTGTCTGTAGTTCAAGCCAAGACGTTTCGAGGCTAGCGGCGCGTTTAGTGAGGTCGCCATGTTCGGCTAGTACGCGCACACACTCGTCTTTTCGGGTATCGCTATACAACTCTGAATCTGCGATTAAGGTGTCTAAGCCTTTGAGTTTGGTCTGCACTTGCTCAAGTTCTTTTTCAAGCTTTGTGATTTGCTGTTCGAGTGGTTTGCGTAGTTGTGCTGCTTGCTGTCTGAGTTCGGCACTTTCTCGTTTGTTGAGCTTGCGCTCTTGTGCTGAAGGCACTGCCTTCGCTTCTGCTGCTGCCTGCGCCGCAGCTTGTGCGGCTAAAGCAGCTTGTTCGGCAGCTGTCATTTTGTCAGCTGCACGACCTGCCGTGCGTGCGGCAGCCTCTTGTTTACGTGCGCGGGCCTGATGTTGTGCAAGCCAGTCACGATAGTCTTCAAGGTCGCCGTCAAACTCTTGTACGCCGCCATCGGCCACAATCCAAAAGCTATCCACAGTGGTGCGCAACAGATGCCTGTCGTGCGACACCAACAGCATGCTGCCGCCAAACTCGGCGAGCGCCGTGGTTAAGGCCTCGCGCGTTTCAACATCAAGGTGGTTGCTTGGTTCATCAAGTAGCAGCAGATTTGGCTTTTGCCATACGATCAAAGACAGGGCCAGGCGCGCTTTTTCGCCACCTGACATGGGCTCAACAGTATCGGTGACGCGATCACCACCAAAACCAAAGCCACCTAAATAGTTGCGTAGTTCTTGCTCGCGCGTGCCTGGCGCGATGCGCATCAAGTGTTGCAAGGGGCTGCTGGCTAAATCCAGCATATCAAGTTGATGTTGGGCAAAATAGCCCACTTCAAGGCCGCGCGATGCTAAGCGCGTGCCGCCTTGCACCTCAAGCTCGCCGGCCAGTGTTTTGACTAGGGTGCTTTTGCCCGCGCCATTGACGCCAAGAATACCGATACGGTCGCCGCCGCGCACCATTAACTTCACGTTGCGCAAGATGGCGACTTGTTTGCCGCTATCGGTGGTGTAGCCCGCATGCATATCATCGAGCACCAATAACGGGTCGGGCATGCTTTTAGGTGTCGGGATCCGAATCTCAATACCGGATTCGGCACGAATTGGTGCCATTAAATCCATACGTGCTAGCGCTTTCACGCGGCTTTGTGCTTGTTTGGCTTTAGACGCCTTCGCTTTAAAGCGATCAATAAATCCCTGCAGTCGGGCCGACTCGCGTGTTTGTTTGTCGAACGCGATTTTGGTTTGCCGCAGCCGCTCAGCACGTTGCGTGACAAAATCTTCGTAGCCGCCTTTGTAGCGAACCAGCTTGCCCTGGTCAAAATGCAAAATCGTTTGCGCGACGGCATCTAAAAATTCAGTGTCGTGCGAGATCAACAGTACGGTGCCTTGATAGGCACCCAGCCATTTCTCAAGCCACAGCATGGCGTCAAGGTCAAGGTGGTTGGTAGGCTCGTCAAGCAGCAACAGATCAGACGGCGCCATCAGTGCGCGCGCCAGGGCTAGACGCATGCGCCAGCCGCCTGAAAAGCTATCCACAGGCTCAGACCATTGCTCTGGTGTAAAGCCTAAGCCGGCCAAGAGTTGCTCGGCGCGCGACACAGCAGTCCAGGCATCGGCTTCAATCAGTTCGGCTTCGAGCTCGGCGATGCGTGAGCCTTGTTCTTGCGCATGCTCATCACTGGTATGCGCGGTGTCGTCAATGAGTGCACGCTGCGCCTGCAGTTGGCGCAAGTGCACGTCACCATCAATCACGAACTCGCGTGCGGCGTCAGCGCTGTCGGCGATCTCTTGCCTGACACTAGCGATGCGCCAACCCACTGGAAAATCTAGCCGACCTGCATCGGCATCGATCTCGTGTTGGATTAAGGCAAACAAGGTTGATTTGCCCGCGCCGTTTTTGCCCACAAAGCCAACTCGCTCGCCCGGGTGAACCACAAAATCGGTTTGATCTACCAGTACTTTTGCACCGCGCCGAACGGTCAAGCCAGTTGCACGGATCACGACGAAAATTGCTCGCGTGTCAGCATTAGGATCTGATCCGAGGCTTGCGCAGTATCAAGCCACACGGGCTCAAGTTCAGGGAAGGCGGCTTCAAAATGCGCGCGTTCGTGGCCAATTTCAAGCACAAGAATACCTTGGTCGTTTAAATGAGCGGGCGCTTGCTCGAGAATGATGCGCACTAAATCCATGCCGTCTTCGCCACCGGCTAGTGCCAGTGAGGGTTCATGCTGATACTCAGGGGGGAGCGCGAGCATGGATTGACTGTTGACGTACGGAGGATTGCAAAGGATCAGGTCATAACGGGCCGATACCGGTAGCGGGTCAAACAAACTGCCGTGATGCAGTGTTAGACGATCGCTCAGCTTATGCTCGGTAACGTTGCGGGCTGCGACCTCAAGCGCTTGCGCCGAGATGTCTGTGGCATCAACGAAGGCTTCGGGAAATTGGTGTGCAGCAATAATGGCCAGGCACCCCGAACCGGTGCACACGTCTAAGATACTTGTGACCTCGTACGGGTCAAGTATCCACGGGCTGAGTTGCGTCATGAGTAATTCGGCGATGGGTGAGCGCGGTACGATCACACGCTCATCGACGTAAAATGCATAACCTTGCAGCCAGGCCTCTTGAGTCAAGTATGGCGCGGGCACTCGCTTGTCACACCGCGCATCAATGTACTGCAATGCTTTTTGCCGCTCTTCGGGTAATACGCGTGCATCCATAAAAGGCTCGAGTTGATCGGGCGGCAGATGCAGCGCACTGAGTACTAAGTAAACAGCCTCATCCCAAGCGTTGTCTGACCCGTGGCCAAACGACAGCTTGGTTTGATTAAAACGTGAGACGCCGTAGCGAATTAAGTCGCGTACGGTTCGCAGGGCGTCGCGTGAAGCATCCATGCCTGTCTTAGGCTCGCAGCAAATCGTTGATACTAGTTTTAGCGCGTGTTTGCGCATCGACCCGTTTAACGATGATGGCGCAGTTCAAGCTGTGTGTGCCATCAGCCGAAGGTAACGAGCCCGGCACCACAACTGAGCCTGACGGTACACGACCGTAATGGATCTCTTTGGTTTCGCGGTCGTAGATACGGGTACTTTGCGATAAAAACACGCCCATGGCCAAGACGCTGTTTTCTTCGACGATCACGCCTTCTACAACCTCAGAGCGCGCGCCAATAAAGCAGTTGTCTTCGATGATGGTTGGGTTGGCTTGCAGAGGTTCGAGTACGCCGCCGATACCAACGCCGCCAGAGAGGTGAACGTTTTTACCAATTTGAGCGCACGAGCCAACGGTGGCCCAAGTGTCGACCATGGTGTTTTCGTCGACGTAAGCGCCGATATTGACGTAAGACGGCATCAAGACAACGTTGCGCCCGATAAAGCAGCCGCGCCGCGCCACAGCAGGGGGTACAACGCGATAGCCGGCAGCTTGAAAATCAGCCTGACTGAAATCGCTGAACTTGAGTGGCACCTTATCGTAAAACTGCATCGGGGCCTGACCCATCACGCCATTATCGTTTAAGCGAAACGATAGCAGAACAGCCTTTTTGATCCATTGATGCACAACCCAGTCGCCGTTGATTTTTTCGGCAACTCTAAGGCTGCCAGCATCGAGAGCATCAAGCGTATGGGCGACGGCCTCACGCACGCCGGCACTGGCGGCTTTAGGCGACAGGTTAGCGCGATCTTCCCAACCGCTTTCAATGGTGTTTTGTAAATCTAAGGTCATGGCAGGCCTTTATAAAATTGAAGAGTGAATGTAACGAATGGTTGACTGAATGACTAATGGACCGAACGACTGAACACATCACAGGATAATTGACAGCGCCAGCTAGGTGATTGCCAGAAATGACAGAATCAGTGTTGACATGTGAACGTTAAGTACTTTGGATAAATGGGCAGTTTGAATGAAGTAAATATCTAAGGATGATTGGCCTAGGGGTTACGATTTGCGCACAAAGTCTGCGATGCGCTGCGCCGCTTCGACGCAATCGGCCAACGGCGCGACCAGTGCAATCCGGATACGATTTTGCCCTGGGTTGACGCCGTTGACGGTGCGTCCAACAAAACTACCGGGCAGCGTCGTGACGTTGGTGTGTGTCAGCAAGTCTCTCACGAAATCTGCATCAGGGCCTTTGGTACCTGCCCACAGGTAAAACGAGGCATCAGGGCGTGTGACATCGAGTACAGGCTCAAGAATTGGTAGCACCGCATCGAATTTGGCGCGGTATTGCTTGCGGTTGTCGATGACGTGGGCTTCATCTTGCCAGGCGGCGATGCTGGCAGCCGACACCACGGGCGATAAGGCGCTGCCGTGGTAGGTGCGATAGAGCAAAAACTTGGCCATCAAGGTGGCATCGCCTGCCACAAAGCCAGAGCGCATGCCCGGCACGTTTGAGCGCTTGGATAAGCTCGAGAAGCTGATCAAGTTACGAAAATCAGTGCGCCCAAGCTGAACCGCCGCTTGCATGCCGCCCAAGGGTGGGTGCGCTTCGTCAAGAAAGATCTCTGAATAGCATTCGTCAGACGCGATCACAAAGCCATAGCGGTCTGACAATTCAAACAGGGTGCGCCATTCGGCCAGGTTCATGACATTACCGGCAGGGTTACCGGGTGAGCAGATAAACAACAGTTGGGTACGCGCCCAGATCTCGCTTGGCACCGTCGACCAGTCGCAGCCAAAATTTAATGCTGGATCTGAATTGACGTAGTAGGGGGTGGCGCCCCCTAACAGGGCCGCACCCTCATAGATTTGATAAAACGGATTTGGGCACACCACAATGCCGTTTTTGGTCGAATCAAGCACGACTTGGGCAAAGGAAAACAGAGCCTCGCGCGAGCCCAGCACTGGCAATACCTGTGTTTCAGGGTTTGGACTGGGGATACCGTAGCGTTTGCCAATCCATTGGCTGATTGCCTCGCGCAGTTTGGGGTCTCCCTTGGTGGGCGGGTAGGCGGATAAGCCATCGAGCGCACCCACGATCGCGTCTTTGACGCACTGTGGGGCGGCATGTTTGGGTTCGCCGATCGAAAGGTTGATCGCCCGCAGGCCTGTGGGCGGGGTGCCCGCCTGGGCCAATAACAGGCGAAGTTTTTCGAACGGATAGGGCTGTAAGGTGTCGAGGCGTGGGTTCATTTTCGTATTTTAACCAGTTGGCAGCGCGATGGGGGCGGGAAACCTCAACAGGGTGCGCTACAATGCTCGGTTACTGCGAAGGTGGCGAAATTGGTAGACGCACCAGGTTTAGGTCCTGACGCCGTAACAGGTGTGCGGGTTCGAGTCCCGCCCTTCGCACCATTTATTCCCTAGTTGGCGTGGGCTGTCCGCTGCGCTCTCCGTTCTCTTTGTTTGGTAGATCTTCATGCAACCTGTGGTTGAAACCCTCTCCGGCCTCGAGCGCCGTGTTGAAATCTCGGTCTCAATGGCCGATGTCGAAAAAACAGTTCAGGCCGAACTCAAGCGCGTTTCGCGCACCGCGAAAGTGGCTGGTTTTCGTCCTGGCAAGGTGCCAATGGCGATGCTTGAGCGCACGCACGGCGCAGGCATTCGGTACGACTCGATCAACACGATGGTCGGGCAGGCCTTTGAGCAAGCCATTATGACTTCAGGTTTGCGTGTCGCAGGTGCCCCAAAATTAGCACCAAAAACTGAAGGGCAAGCTGAAAACGACTTGTCGTTTGTGGCCACCTTTGAAGTCTATCCAACGATTACGCTGCCTGACTTGGCTGCCTTGAAAATCAAGCGTGCTGTCACCACCGTTGGCGAGGCCGAGGTGCAACGTACTGTTGACGTCTTGCGTAAGCAACGTGCTCAGCATAAGGCCTCTGAAGGCCGTGCCGCTCAAGACGATGATCAGGTCAAGCTTGATTTTGCAGGCACCATCGACGGCGTACCCTTTGATGGCGGTAAAGCAGATGATTTTCCGTTTGTTTTGGGCCAGGGTCGCATGTTGCCCGAGTTTGAAGTCGCTGTGCGCGGCATGAAAGCTGGCGAAACCAAGGTGTTTCCGCTGCCATTTCCGGCCGATTATGGTGGTAAAGACGTTGCAGGTAAAACTGCCGAATTCACCATTACGGTTAAAGAAGTTGCCGAGCCAATTTTGCCCGAACTCGATGCCGAATTTGCCAAAGCCTTGGGTCAAACCGAGGGTGATGTTGAGAAACTGCTCACTGATATTCGCGCCAACATCGAGCGCGAAGTCAAAGCGCGCACGATGGCGCGTACCAAAAATAGCGTGATGGATGCTTTAGTCGCCGTGGCAACGTTTGATGTGCCTAAGGCGCTGATCGACAGCGAGTGCGAGGCCCGTGTCGCCGCAGCCCGTGCCGAACTGACCCAGCGTGGCGTGCCCAATGCCGACAAAATGCCGATTCCGGCTGATGCATTTGCCACTGAAGCCGAGCGTCGCGTCAAGCTCGGTTTGCTAGTGTCCGAGCTGGTTCAGGCCGAGCAATTGCAAGCCAAGCCTGAGCAGGTTCGTGCCCGCATCGAAGAATTTGCGTCAAGCTACGAAAAACCCGCTGAGGTCGTGAGCTATTATTTGTCAGATCGTGCACGTCGCTCAGAAGTCGAGGGCATCGTGCTCGAAGATAATGTGGTTCAACATGCGTTAGCCAAGGCGCAGGTTGAAGACGAGCAAGTGCCCTTTGACCAAGTCATGGAAACTAAATAAATGCAACGTTTTACCGACTTTTATGCATCCATGCATGGTAGCGAGTCTGTGACTCCTACCGCGCTTGGTTACATCCCGATGGTCATTGAGCAATCAGGGCGCGGCGAGCGCGCCTATGATATTTACTCAAGACTGCTCAAAGAGCGTGTCATCTTTCTGGTGGGGCCGGTTAATGACCAGTCTGCCAACGTCATCGTTGCTCAGCTGCTTTTTCTAGAGTCTGAAAACCCCGACAAAGACGTCGCGCTGTATATCAATTCACCGGGTGGTTCGGTCTACGCGGGTATGGCAATTTATGACACCATGCGCTTTATCAAGCCTGAAGTGTCAACGCTTTGCACTGGTTTAGCAGCCAGTATGGGTGCCTTTTTATTGGCTGCAGGCACAAAAGGTAAACGCTTTTCGTTACCTAACTCACGCATCATGATTCACCAGCCGTCGGGTGGTGCGCAGGGTCAGGCTTCAGATATACAAATTCAAGCCCGCGAAATTTTAGATTTGCGTGAGCGTTTAAACGGCATGTTGGCCGAGAACACTGGTCAAACCATCGAGCGTATCGCCTTAGATACCGAGCGCGACAACTTTATGTCTGCCCCCGATGCGGTATCTTATGGTTTGATTGATAAGGTTTTAACCTCGCGGGCCGACACCGTATAAGGATTTACCCAGGCCTAGATGGCTCAGTCATTCTGAAACATCTGTTAAAAAGAGGCTTGGTACAACTGGTAATGGATCGTTATGTCAGAAAAAAAAGGCTCAGCTAGCACCAAGATCTTGCATTGTTCATTTTGCAACAAGAGCCAGAACGAAGTACGAAAACTCATCGCTGGGCCTTCGGTCTTTGTGTGTGACGAGTGCATTGAGTTGTGTAACGACATTATTCGCGAAGAAGCTCAGGCAAGTGCCCGCGCCTCGATCCGCACTGATTTACCAACACCCGCTGAAATCAAAGCCTTTCTTGATCAATATGTGATTGGTCAAACTGCGTCCAAACGCGTGTTGGCGGTTGCTGTGTACAACCATTACAAGCGTTTGCGCCATGGCGAAGTCAAGGGCGATGACGTTGAGCTTTCTAAAAGTAATATTTTGCTGATTGGCCCCACAGGCTCTGGCAAAACCTTGCTTGCACAAACACTTGCACGTCAATTGAATGTGCCCTTCGTGATGGCTGACGCTACGACACTGACCGAAGCCGGTTACGTGGGTGAAGACGTCGAAAACATCATTCAAAAATTGCTGCAAAATTGCAATTACGAAGTCGATAAAGCGCAACGCGCGATCGTCTACATCGACGAAATCGACAAAATTTCTCGCAAAGCTGACAATCCTTCGATCACCCGCGACGTATCCGGCGAGGGTGTGCAACAGGCGCTCTTGAAGCTTATCGAGGGCACGGTGGCGTCTGTCCCCCCTCAGGGCGGGCGTAAACATCCCAATCAAGATTTTGTTCAAGTTGATACGACCAACATTTTGTTTATCGTTGGCGGTGCCTTTGATGGTCTTGAAAAGGTCATTCGCAATCGTACCGAGCGTTCTGGTATTGGTTTTAGCGCAAAGGTCGACTCAAAAACTGAGCAATCAACCGGCACCACCTTCCTTGAGGTCGAGCCTGAAGATCTGGTGAAGTTTGGCCTGATCCCTGAATTAGTGGGGCGTTTGCCTGTGATTGCAACCTTGCAAGAGCTCGACGAAGACACGCTGATTCAGATTTTGACCGAGCCCAAAAACGCTTTGGTCAAGCAGTTTCAAAAGCTCTTCGCGATGGAAGGCGCCGAGCTTGAGATTCGTCCGGCTGCATTGCGTGCGATTGCGCGTAAAGCGGTTAAACGTAAAACTGGTGCGCGTGGCTTGCGCTCGATCCTTGAGTCTGCCTTGTTAGACACCATGTACGAGCTCCCCACCCAGGGCAACATCAAGCGCGTTGTGCTTGACGAGGCCACGATTGAAGGTCGGGGTAAGCCTTTGCTGGTGTATGGCGACGAAGCCGAGCAACCCAAGCCCGAGCGGAACTTACGCGACGCAGCCGCTTAGGGCTGACGCTGAGTGCAAGGTTTTTCGAAAACTCCGAAGGCTGCTTCAGATGAGGCTTAAGATTTTCGAAAAATCCAAATGCCCTTCAAAATCTATGTTTTTCTCGGCCCCTTGTAGGGGCTTTTTATTATGTCAGCGTCATGAGCTTGAAATTTGAGCTATCGTCTACATAACAGACATATTCGTGTCATTACGGTCGTTATGTCGGTGGCTCACTTGGGCTTTACCGAGTCTTTATTAGGATTTTTTCATGTCTGAAAACCAGACCTTGCCCTCTGAACCGATTCAGTTGCCGTTGCTGCCTTTGCGCGACGTGGTGGTGTTTCCTCATATGGTGATACCTCTGTTTGTTGGGCGCCCGCGTTCTATCCGCGCCCTAGAGGCCGCGATGGAGGCAGGCAAAAGCATCATGCTTGCTGCACAAAAATCGGCGGGCAAAGACGACCCGACACCAGACGATGTGTACGAGATCGGCTGTGTGGCAACCATCCTGCAAATGCTCAAGCTGCCCGATGGCACGGTAAAAGTCCTGGTAGAAGGGGCGCAGCGTGCTCGCATCACTGATATTCAAGATACCACTACACACTTTTCGTCTGTGTTGGTGCCGATTGCACCCGACCTGGCGGTAAGCGCTGAAACCGAGGCCTTGCGTCGTGCGATCGTGGGTCAGTTTGAGCAATACGTCAAACTGAACAAAAAGATTCCTCCAGAGATTTTGACTTCGCTTGCCGGGATTGACGATGCTGGTCGCTTGGCAGATACCATCGCCGCGCATTTGCCGCTGAAGCTTGAACAAAAGCAAAAAATGCTTGAAGTCATTTCAACTTCAGAGCGGCTTGAGGCGTTATTGACGCAACTCGAAACTGAGATTGATATCCTTCAGGTTGAAAAGCGCATTCGTGGCCGTGTTAAAAAACAGATGGAAAAAAGTCAGCGTGACTACTATCTGAACGAGCAGGTAAAAGCGATTCAAAAAGAACTTGGTGAAGGCGAAGAGGGTGCCGACATCGAAGAGCTAGAAAAGAAAATTCTTGCTGCACATCTGCCTAAAGACGCCAAAAAGAAAGTCGATGGCGAAATCAAAAAGCTCAAGCTGATGTCACCGATGTCGGCCGAAGCAACCGTGGTGCGCAACTACATCGATACCGTGATCAATTTGCCGTGGCGCAAAAAGAGCAAGGTGAATCATTCGATACCAAACGCTGAAAGCGTGCTCGATGACGATCACTATGGCTTAGATAAAGTTAAAGAACGTATCCTTGAGTATCTTGCTGTGCAACAGCGGGTCGACAAAATCAAGGCGCCGATTCTTTGTTTGGTTGGCCCACCAGGCGTAGGTAAAACTTCGCTAGGGCAATCGATTGCAAAAGCGACCAATCGAAAATTTATTCGTATGGCCTTGGGTGGTGTGCGCGACGAAGCTGAGATTCGGGGTCATCGTCGTACCTATATCGGTTCAATGCCGGGCAAGATATTACAAAACATGTCTAAGGTTGCTGTGCGTAACCCGCTGTTTTTGTTAGACGAGATTGACAAGCTTGGAATGGATTTCAGAGGCGATCCCGCGTCGGCGCTGTTGGAGGTACTTGATCCTGAGCAAAATCACACGTTTCAAGATCATTACGTTGAGGTGGATTTCGATTTATCTGACGTGATGTTTGTGGCAACAAGTAACACCTTGAATATCCCTGCGGCCTTGCTGGATCGGATGGAAGTCATTCGACTTTCGGGTTACACCGAAGAAGAGAAGATCCATATTGCGATGGACCATCTTTTACCCAAAGTCATGAAAAATAATGGCGTCAAGGTAGAAGAATTGGCCGTCGAAGAGTCTGCCTTGCGCGACATCGTGCGCTACTACACACGTGAAGCCGGTGTGCGCTCGCTTGAGCGTGACATCGGAAAAATCTGCCGTAAAGTTGTGAAAAAACTTTTGGCAGACAGTGAAGCACTTAAAGTGGCAAAGTCTAAAAAAGTGCCGGCTAAGGTGACGGTAAACTCTGAAAATCTAAATGATTATCTCGGCGTTCGTCGCTTTAGTTTTGGCATGGCCGAGAAAGAAAACCAGATTGGGCAAGTCAATGGCTTGGCTTGGACCGAGGTTGGCGGCGATCTACTCACTATTGAGGTCGCTGACATGCCGGGTAAAGGCGTGATCCAGCGCACTGGCTCAATTGGCGATGTGATGAAAGAATCGGTTGAGGCGGCGCGCAGCGTTGTGCGTACACGGGCTCGACGCTTGGGCATCGCTGACAATATCTTTGAGAAGCGCGATATTCACGTGCACTTTCCTGAGGGTGCCACACCTAAAGACGGTCCGTCAGCAGGCATCGCGATCACCTTAGCGATCGTTTCGGCCTTAACGCAAAATCCTGTTCGCGCTGATGTGGCGATGACCGGTGAAATTACCTTGCGTGGCGAAGTGCTCGCTATTGGTGGCTTAAAAGAAAAACTCTTGGCGGCGCATCGTGGTGGCATTAAGACCGTGCTAATTCCTGAAGAAAACGTTAAAGATTTGACTGAGATCCCTGACAACGTTAAGAATCAGCTCGAGATCATTCCGGTACGTTGGATTGATAAGGTGTTAGAGGTTGCGCTGGTTAATCCGTTAACGCCGCTTGCCGATGAGGCTCCGGTGGTAGAAACGGTTGTGGCTAAAGCGGCAGAAGCAGCTGTGGCGACTGACCCTGTAATTAAGCATTAGCCTTTGGGTCGAGTTGGCGCTGTAGAAACCCCGAGGCCTCAGCGCGGAGGGGCTTCAGCAGCGACACTTCAGGGCCAACGAGTTTCAAATAGCAGTCGCTTACGTTGCTGCGTATGAGGGGAATAGCAGTCGCTTACGTTGTTGAGTAAGAGGGGCTTTGAAGCGGAAACCTCTTGGCAGTTGTGCTGAGAGTTTTTGCAGGCTTGAATTGAAAAAGCGTCGTATTTACGGCGTTTTTTTTTGAGGTAAAAATGCCAGATAATCTTGATGCAGTACGTATTGATAAATGGTTGTGGGCAGCACGATTTTTTAAATCACGTGCGCAGGCGGTGTTGGCGATCGAAGCTGGGCGGGTTCAGTTACATGGCGAACGCATCAAGCCCGCACGCACTGTCAAGGTTGGCGATCGCGTGTTGATACAACGTGAACAAGAACGCTTTGAGCTATGGGTGCGTAATGTGACTGAAACGCGGCGCTCAGCACCCTTGGCACGGATGTTGTTTGATGAAACGCCCGAGAGTTTGCTAGCCAGGCAAACCGCGGCAGAAAAGCGTAAATATTTTGTTGAACCCTCGCAAGATATCAAGGCACGCCCAACAAAACGTGATCGCCGCGACCTAGAAAAATGGCGCGATGTTTAGCGACGCTTATCTTATAGGCGCCTGGCGCTCAATCGCTTGAGGTGATAGAAATGCTGCACGCCACACACCGCACACGAACGCAATGAGCGAAACCCTGAAGATATACGAACAGAGATTGACGTCGTGGCCTTAGTGCAGTGTGGTGTTGCGTATTAAACCCACAGCGATCCCTTCAATCGAAAAGTCTTGCCCTGGTTGAATTTGAATGGGCTGAAAATCTGAGTTTTCAGGCAAAAGCTCAATACGCCCACCTGACTTGCTTAAGCGTTTGACGGTGACTTCTTCGTCAATACGGGCCACGACGATTTGCCCATTGTGGGCGTCGCTGGTTTTTTTGATTGCCAGTAAGTCGCCCTCTAAGATACCGGCGTCGCGCATGCTGAGGCCTTTGACCTTAAGCAGGTAGTCAGGCCGCTGTTCAAACATGTCGAGATCGATATTGATTTCTTTTTCGATGTTTTCAGTAGCCAAAATGGGATGACCTGCGGCAACTCGGCCAATCAAAGGCAAGAGTAAAAAGCCTGCGCCCGGTAGTGTTTTAAGGCGAGGGCGATCAGCTGGGAGCTCGGCGTCAGCATCGGCCTCAATTGACTCTTTGGCCAGATCGGTTAAACGAATGCCCCTTGAGGCGCCGGCTGTTAGTTCGATGACGCCTTTGCGTGCTAACGCACGAAGGTGATCTTCAGCCGCATTGGCAGACTTAAAGCCGAGCACCGTCGCCAGTTCAGCCCGCGTGGGCGGAAACCCCGTGTTGACGATCGCCTGACGGATAAGATCCAAAATCTGTTGCTGACGATCGGTAAGCTTGAGCGACATGGAAAGCATCCTTTAGGCTAGTAAAAGCCGAGCTGTTTTTATATACAGGGGTATTCTGCACGATTTAGTCAAATTGTGCAAATTTGTCTGTATGAAAACACAGTGGAGGAGGGCGTTGGCGTCAAACAGCTACGATTGGTTCAAACTAAGTTGGTTTTGCGCCTAAAGTCGCTTCGAGAACTTGGTATAGATATTTACCTAGATCGACGAGCCCGCAGCTTGCACGCTCGCCATCCTTCGTTGCCTAGTATCAGGCGTTTTTCATGACCTCAGCCATCGCTTTCGCCACCGTATCGATGTTTTTACTATTGAGCGCAGCCACACAAATCCGACCACTGCTGACCGCATAGATACCGTGCTCGTTACGCAAGCGCTCAACCTGGGGCGCAGTCATGCCAGAAAACGAGAACATGCCGCGCTGCTGCATCACAAAACTAAAGTCTTGGGTCGCGCCATACTGCGCGAGTTTTTCGACGATCTGGCGGCGCATCAGGCGGATCCGCTCGCGCATGCCGGCGAGCTCTTGATCCCAAAGGGCAAACAGTTCGGGCGTATTCAACACCGTGGAGACGATCGTACCGCCATGCGTAGGCGGGTTTGAATAGTTAGTACGAATCACGCGCTTGACTTGGCTGAGTACACGGTTTGACTCGTCTTGACTGCCAGTGACAATGGTCAAGGCACCGACGCGTTCGCCATACAGTGAGAAAGATTTTGAAAACGACGAGCTGATAAACATTGTCATATCAAGGTCAGCAAAGATGCGTACGGCAGCAGCATCTTGCTCGAGCCCATCGCCAAACCCTTGGTAGGCGATGTCTAAGAAAGGGATCAGCTCGCCCGCTTTGACAACTTGTGCAACGGCTTTCCATTGCTCGTTCGAGAGATCAACCCCGGTTGGGTTGTGGCAGCAGGCATGCAAGACCGCCACGCTCTTTGGCGGTAGTGCTTTGAGGGCCGCTAGCATGCCCTCAAAATTAAGTCCGTGTGTTGCCGCGTCGTAATAGGGGTAGGTCACGACCTCAAAGCCGGCCCGCTCAAAGAGCGCACGATGGTTTTCCCAGCTCGGGTCGCTAATCGCGACTTTGGCGTTTGGTGCGAGTTGCTTAATGTAGTCGGCACCAATTTTGAGTGCACCGGTGCCGCCTAAGGCTTGCATGGTTAACACGCGACCGGCGGCAATTAACGACGAGTTTTTTCCCAAGACCAGCTCTTGCGCACCCTTGTTGTAGCCAGCGATACCTTCGATAGGCAAGTAACCACGTGCGGCCGCAGCCTCAACGCGTGCCACCTCAGCTGTATGCACAGCCTTAAGTAGAGGAATCTTGCCATTGTCGTCGTAATACACACCCACACCCAGATTGACCTTGGTTGCACGGGTGTCGGCATTAAATTGTTCGTTTAGCCCTAGGATTGGATCGCGGGGGGCAAGTTCAACGGCTTGAAAGAGGGTGCTCATTTGGGTTTTAGTGTGCAAAAGGTAAGTGTGACAAGGTTAGGGTAGACGTACGCATTTTCAGAGAACATAATGGCGGGTTACCCTCAGACCGAGGGGTATCCCGAATAAGTCTAGCATGGCCACCCGCAAGAGCAAAAAAACGATCGAGGAATCCGTCACTGAGTCAATGACGCAGGTGCTTCTAGAAAGAAAGTCTGCCGAATCGATCGCGGCTGTCGCAGACCGCCGTGCAGGCTTGGCGTCACCCGCAAATTCTCCCTCTACTAGAGGCGGTGCCTATCTGACTGGCGGTGCGGGCGACACCGAAGATGCCGCTGGGCAGACCTCTGCCCAGGCGCCTGCACCGGCCGTTGCCGTTGTTGAACCGGCTGCCGCCAAAGCCGCACCGGCAGTTAGCGCTGCTGCGCCCGCCACAGCGAGTTACACCCCAGCCTCTGTCGACACGATTTACAGCGCCGCCATCTCTACCGGCGACGAGAAGGGCCGTTTTATCGATTATCCCGATAGCCCCTTTCACCTGTATCAGCCGTATCCCCCGGGCGGTGACCAGCCCCGCGCGATTGATTTGCTTGAGCAGGGCGTGCGCGACGGCTTGATGTCGCAAACGCTGCTGGGTGTGACGGGGTCGGGTAAAACCTTCACGATGGCGAATATGATTGCGCGCCTCGGTAGGCCCGCCTTGGTACTGGCACCGAACAAAACCTTGGCAGCTCAGCTGTACGCCGAGATGCGAGAGTTTTTTCCAAAAAACGCGGTTGAATATTTTGTGTCGTATTACGACTACTACCAACCTGAAGCCTACGTACCGACCCGTGATTTGTTTATCGAAAAAGATTCATCGATTAACGAGCACATTGAACAGATGCGTTTGTCGGCTACCAAAAGTTTGCTTGAGCGGCGCGACACCATTATTGTGGGCACCGTTTCGTGTATTTACGGTATTGGCAACCCCGCCGATTACCACGCCATGGTGTTGATTTTGCGCGCGGGCGATCGCATTGCCCGACGCGAAATTCTTGAGCGCTTAGTCGCCATGCAGTACGAGCGCAATGATCTTGAGTTTACGCGTGGCACCTTTCGTGCACGCGGTGAAACGATTGATATTTTTCCGGCAGAAAGTGCCGAGCTTGCGGTGCGCTTAACGCTGTTTGACGACGAAGTTGAAAGCCTAGAATTATTTGATCCATTGACTGGCAAGGTACGGCAAAAGGTGCCGCGCTTTACGGTGTATCCCGGCTCACATTATGTGACCCCCCGCGATACCGTCTTGCGTGCGATCGAAACCATCAAGCAAGAGCTGCGCGAGCGCGTTAAACAATTTGTCGATTCAGGTCACTTGATCGAAGCGCAACGGATTGAACAACGCACACGCTTTGATCTTGAAATGTTGTCTGAGCTTGGTTTCTGTAAAGGCATTGAAAATTATTCGCGTCATCTATCTGGTGCTGCACCCGGCGATCCGCCGCCCACGATGATTGATTACCTGCCACGTGACGCGTTGATGTTTATCGACGAAAGCCACGTCACCATTGGTCAGTTAGGTGGAATGTATCGTGGTGACCGTGCTCGCAAAGAAACCCTTGTGACGTATGGCTTTCGCTTGCCCTCGGCGATGGACAATCGCCCTTTGAAGATGGAAGAGTTTGAAGTGCGTATGCGTCAGTGTGTGTTTGTGTCTGCAACACCGGGCAACTACGAGCAAGCTCATTCTGATCATGTGGTTGAACAAGTGGTGCGTCCGACAGGGTTGGTGGACCCCATTGTCGAAGTGCGCCCGGCGCGCACGCAGGTCGACGATTTGTTAGGTGAAATTAAGTTACGTACGGCAGTGCAAGAACGTGTGCTGGTGACAACATTGACCAAGCGTATGGCTGAGGATTTGACCGATTATCTGACTGAAAGTGGCCAGCGCGTGCGCTACCTGCATTCAGATATCGATACGGTCGAGCGCGTTGAAATTATTCGTGATCTGCGCCTCGGTGTCTTCGACGTGCTGGTGGGTATTAACTTGTTGCGCGAGGGGCTCGATATCCCTGAAGTGTCACTGGTAGCGATTTTGGATGCCGATAAAGAAGGTTTTTTGCGTTCGGATCGCAGTTTGATTCAAACGATTGGCCGCGCCGCACGTAACTTGAACGGCCGCGCCATCTTGTATGCCGATCGCATCACCGACTCGATGAAACGTGCGATGGGCGAAACCGAGCGGCGTCGTAATAAACAGCTCGCGTTTAACCTCGAGCATGGTATTGAACCTCGCAGCGTGCGTAAGGCGGTGCGCGAACTGATCGACGGCATTGTGGCCCCAGCGTTTAGAGATCAACCCGAAGATCCATCGTCTTATGCCTTGCTCACCGACGAAAAAGCACTTGCAAAAGAGTTTAAACGTCTTGAAAAGCTGATGTTAGACCATGCTCGCAACCTTGAGTTTGAGCAGGCTGCAGCGGCTCGCGATGCGTTGAAGGCGCTCAAAGACCGCGTGCTACTTTCTGGTGCGTAACAGTCTTAGCTAGGCATCGGGTCGGTGCATTTCAAAAAATACAACACGAGATTTTTCAAGGTGTTTGATCTGAGCCCAGTATTTTTTCACTATATGGACTTTTTATTTTTTCAGCAATCGTGTCGTAACATATTGAAATATAAAGAAATTAAATTTTCTCTCCCTCTTGCAAATTTTTGCTGATTTGTAGAAAAAATCTCTAGACATGTTAGGGGTTTTCCCGCACAATATGCACCATGATGACAAAAGTTCTTTTCGTATGCACGGGTAACATTTGCCGCTCCCCCAGTGCTGAAGGCGTTTTTCGCCACCTGATCAAAGAAGCTGGCCTCGCTGAGGTAGTGGGTATTGATTCTGCCGGCACCCATAACTTTCACCTTGGTGAGGGCGCTGACCCGCGAGCGTTAGCAGCAGCGCGCAAGCGAGGTTACGAAATCACCGAGCACGTCGCGCGTCAGGTCACACCTGAAGATTACCGCGAATATGATCTGATTCTGGCAATGGATTGGGAAAACCTCTCGGCCATGCAGCACCAGTGTCCAAAGCTGCATCAGCACAAACTGATGTTGTTGATGCGTTTTGCCAACGAATTCGAAGAAGCCACGGTGCCCGATCCGTACTACGGTGGCCCTGAGGGTTTTAGCAAGGTGCTTGACTATCTTGAAGATTCTTGTCAAGGCGTGCTTGAATTGGTGCGTAAACGCGCAACCCAATATCAGGCAGCTTAGTTCGGTTCAGGTGCCAGGGTAAGGGGGCCTAGTATAAAAAGACCGTGCGCTGCGCGGTTTTTTTTCGGCCACAAAAGCACGACAACCTTAGGGTCTTTGAGGTTATACCCTAGCAAAACAGTCAAGAATTGTGTAGACTTGAGTTGTTTAGTCGGATAAGCGGTTGCGTCGTGTAGCTGCTTTGTTTAAGGGACTCTGTCATGCGACTCACCACCAAAGGGCGTTTTGCTGTTACGGCCATGATTGACCTAGCATTGCGTCAGCAAAGCGGGCCGGTCACTTTATCGGCGATCAGCCAGCGACAAAATATTTCGTTATCTTATCTTGAGCAACTCTTTGGCAAATTGCGCC
The DNA here is from genome assembly GCA_947378965.1 of Alcaligenaceae bacterium. GTDB lineage: Bacteria > Pseudomonadota > Gammaproteobacteria > Burkholderiales > Burkholderiaceae_B > Zwartia. The sequence continues at coordinate 23,718 of CANCMG010000043.1, forward strand.
GTCATGAGTTGGTTGAAAGTGTGCGCGGCCCAGGTGGCGGCTACACATTAGCGCGTTTGGCGCGCACAATCACTGTGGCAGACATCATTTTCGCAGTCGACGAGCCCATTGACGCCACTAGCTGTGGCGGCAAAACCGACTGTGCCACCGGTACAGATGGCAAGCAAGGCATCTGTATGACCCACGAGCTCTGGTCAACACTCAACCGTAAAATGGTTGATTTTCTTGATTCAGTGGCGTTACAAGATTTGGTTGATCAACAGCGTTTGCGTCAAATACAAGAGGCGAGTCAGGCCAACGGTGCTGGCGTACGTGTCAATATGGTCAATACACCGACAACCGTTAAACAGCCTGTTGCTGCAAGCGCCTAGGAGCTCTCAATGTCCTCATTACCAATTTACTTAGATTACTCAGCCACGACCCCTTGTGACCCCAAAGTGGTCGATAAGATGATTCCGTGGCTCTACGAACACGCAGGTAATCCAGCGTCACGCAGCCATGCTTATGGCTGGGAGGCCGAAGAGGCTGTCGAGCGTGCACGTGGCCAAGTGGCTTCACTTGTCAACGCTGACCCACGCGAAATCATCTGGACGTCGGGCGCCACTGAATCCAATAATCTTGCGATTAAAGGTGCCGCTGGCTTTTACGCCGAGCGTGGCAAACACATCATCACAGTCAAAACCGAGCACAAGGCCGTACTTGATCCCTGTCGCGAACTCGAGCGCCAAGGGTTTGAGGTCACTTACCTCGACGTGCAAGAAGACGGTTTGATTAACCTCGATGCTTTCAAAGCAGCAATCCGCCCTGATACCGTGTTGGCCTCAGTGATGTTCGTGAATAACGAAATTGGCGTGATTCAACCCATCGCAACACTTGGCGAAATCTGCCGCGAAAAGAACATTATTTTTCACGTGGATGCAGCCCAGGCAACGGGTAAGGTCAATATCGATTTGCAAACGCTCAAAGTTGATTTGATGTCGTTTTGCGCACACAAAACCTATGGTCCAAAGGGCATCGGTGCTTTGTACGTGCGTCGCAAACCGCGTATCCGTATCGAGGCGCAAATGCACGGCGGTGGTCACGAGCGTGGCTTTCGTTCGGGTACGCTGGCCACACACCAGATTGTGGGCATGGGCGAGGCCTTTGCCTTGGCGCAAGCCGAAATGGGCACTGAAAACGAACGCATCCGCATGTTGCGCGATCGTTTGTGGGCTGGCTTGTCACAAATTGAAGAGGTCTACCTCAATGGTGACATCGAACAGCGTGTGCCACACAACCTGAACGTGAGTTTTAACTACGTTGAGGGCGAGTCGCTGATCATGGCAATTAAAGAGCTTGCGGTATCAAGCGGCTCGGCTTGCACGTCTGCCAGCCTTGAGCCGTCTTATGTGTTGCGCGCCTTAGGGCGCAACGACGAACTCGCACATAGTTCGATTCGCTTTACCATCGGTCGCTTCACCACCGAAAAAGAAATCGACTTTGCAGTTGAATTGCTCAAAACACGCGTGGGTAAGCTGCGTGATATGTCACCACTTTGGGAAATGGCCAAAGATGGTATCGATATGAATTCGGTTCAGTGGGCCGCCCACTAAACGTATAGGTTGGAGAACACTCATGGCATATAGCGACAAAGTACTGGATCATTACGAAAACCCCCGCAACGTTGGCACCTTTGACAAAGGCGACGATCAGGTTGGTACAGGGATGGTGGGTGCACCAGCCTGTGGCGATGTGATGAAGTTGCAAATTCGTGTCAACGAAGCGGGCATCATCGAAGATGCGCGTTTTAAAACTTACGGATGTGGCTCGGCAATTGCCTCAAGCTCGCTGGTAACCGAGTGGGTGAAGGGTAAGACACTTGACCAAGCACTGACGATTCGCAACACACAGATTGCAGAAGAGCTTGCTTTGCCACCCGTTAAAATCCATTGCTCGATCTTGGCTGAAGACGCGATCAAAGCTGCAGTTAAAGATTACAAAGATAAACACCAAGGATAAGCCATGGCTGTCACACTGACTGTTCAGGCCGCCGACCATATCGGCAAATACCTGCAAAAACGCGGTGGCGGAATCGGTTTGCGTTTAGGCGTGCGTACAACCGGCTGTTCGGGCATGGCGTATAAGCTTGAGTACGTGGATGAGCCTGCCTCAGAAGATCAGGTCTTTGAAAGCTTTGGCGTCAAAGTTTTTATTGATCCCAAAAGCCTCGCCTACCTTGAAGGCACCGAGCTTGATTACGCCCGCGAAGGCCTGAACGAAGGCTTTAAGTTTCGCAACCCTAACGAAAAGGCGACCTGCGGCTGCGGTGAATCGTTCACGGTATAACAGCTTGTGAACGCAACAGATCACTTTGTGCTGTTTGATTTGCCGCGTACCTTCGCACTAGATTCCGCGCAACTTGAGGCGGCCTGGAAGCATGTCGCGCAGGCGGTGCACCCCGATCGTTTTGCAACGCGTTCAGCACCCGAGCGCAGAGTTGCCATGCAATGGAGTGCACAAGCCAACGAAGCGTATCGGGTGCTCAGACAACCCTTGCTGCGTGCGCGTTATCTGTGCGAGCTTGCTGGCGTTGATTTGCAAACCGAAACCAACACCGCGATGTCGCCCGAGTTTTTGGTGCAGCAAATGTCTTGGCACGAACAGCTTGATGAATGCCTTGAACAACCCGAGAACGTTCGTGCGCGTGAAGAATTAGCTCAAGACATTGCGCTGGCTTTATCGCAGTGTTATCAAGCTGTCTCTGAGGCGATCGAGGCTCAAGATTACAAGCAAGCCGCTAGTCGTATCCGCGAGTGGATGTTTCTAGATAAATTAACCACTCAGCTTCAAACTACAGAAGTTTAAAACGTACCTATGGCTTTATTGCAGATTTCTGAACCGGGCGAATCGCCGGCCCCGCATCAACGACGTTTGGCGGTGGGGATTGATTTAGGGACAACACATTCGCTAGTGGCCTCAGTGCGCAGCAGCGTGGCTGAGGTTTTGCCCGACGAGTTGGGTCGCCATCTTGTGCCGTCAGCAGTCTTGTATCAAGCGGGTGGTGCGGCGTTAATTGGTGTCGACGCCTTGGCGCAGCAGGCGCAGTATCCACTCGACACGCTGGTGTCGGTCAAGCGCTTGATGGGGCGTTCTTACGACGATGCCTTAGCGTCTGGTATGCCATTTAATTTTGTACGCGATAGCCAGAGCGTCAAAATCCATACACAACATGCTGATGTGTCGCCCGTTGAGGTGGCAGCAAAAATTTTAGAGAAATTAAAATTTTTAGCCGAAGGGACGTTGGGTGACGAGTTAGTGGGTGCGGTGATTACGGTGCCTGCGTATTTTGATGATGCCCAACGGCAGGCGACACGTGATGCTGCGCGCTTGGCTGGTTTGAATGTTTTACGTTTGTTAAACGAACCCACGGCAGCGGCGATCGCTTACGGGCTGGATCACGGCTCTGAAGGCCTGTATGTGGTGTTTGATTTAGGCGGTGGCACCTTTGACGTGTCGTTGTTGAAACTGACGCGCGGTGTGTTTGAAGTTGTTGCAACTGGCGGCGATACCGCCTTGGGTGGTGATGATTTTGATGCAGCCTTGGCTGATTATTTTGCTGGCGTGCATTGTCTAAATGATTTGGATCATGCTGCACGGCGTGGCTTATTAAGTGTCTCGCGCCGGTTGCGTGAAGCGCTCACCGATCAGGCTTCGCATACCGAGACGTTGCTACTGAACGCCGCAAAAATTGACTTGTCGCTGACGCGCGTGGCGTTTGAAGCGCTTGCGCAGTCGTTGGTTGAGCGCACACTTGCCTGTGCGCGGCAGGTCTTAAAAGATGCAGGGCTTTCGGTAAAAGATGTTCAGGGTGTCGTGATGGTAGGCGGGGCAACCCGCATGCCAGTTGTACAGGCCGCTGTTCAAACCTTGTTTGGTCAAGCGCCGTTAACGGATTTGGATCCGGATCAGGTTGTCGCCTTGGGTGCAGCCTTGCAAGCCAACTTGTTGGCAGGTAATCGCAATCCAGGCGAAGACTGGTTGTTGTTGGATGTCACGCCGTTAACGCTTGGTTTAGAAACCATGGGTGGGTTGGTTGAGCACATCATCCCGCGTAACAGTACGATCCCGGTGGCACGTGCGCAAGAATTCACCACGTTTAAAGATGGTCAAACAGCTCTAGCGGTGCATGTGGTGCAGGGCGAGCGTGACTTGGTCGCTGACTGTCGTTCGCTTGCGCGCTTTGAGTTGCGCGGAATCCCACCGATGGTGGCGGGTGCGGCGCGTATTCGCGTGACGTTTCAGGTTGACGCTGACGGGTTGTTGAGTGTGACCGCGCGCGAGCAGGGCTCGGGCGTTGAAGCGTCGGTGACGGTGAAGCCTTCGTATGGTTTAACAGATGATGAAGTGTCACGGATGCTGTCAGACAGTATCTCGTTAGCCGATCACGACGCCAAAATGCGGATGTTGCGCGAGCAGCAAGTGGATGCGCAACAACTGATTGAGTCAGTGGTGGCTGCGTTGGCTGCGGATTCGGATTTGTTAAGTGCGGCTCAACAAACGCGTATCGCCCAGCAGCTGCAGGCAACACAGTTGTGCGCGCAAGGCGATGATATTGACGCAATTCGTGTGGCGACTAAAGCGCTGTCAGATGTGACAGATGATTTTGCCGCGCAACGTATGGATCGCAGTATTCGTGCGGCGCTGAAGGGTAAGTCGCTGAACGAACTTTGAAGGGTAAATCATTGAGCGACTTTTAAAGGTCTGTGTGTTGAGGCCTTAGCAGTTTGACGCGTGAGGCCTTTAGTTCTTTAGCAAGCTCGCAGGTGGTGTAACCACCTATTGCTTGGATTTTTATTTTTTTGTTACTTGAGCTTTTAAGGTTATGACAAAAATTACGGTTCTTCCCCATCCTGATGTTTGCCCCGAGGGCATGGTCATCGACAACGTACCCGTGGGCGAATCGATTTGCCGCGTGCTGTTAGACAATCACGTTGAGCTTGAGCATGCGTGCGAATTATCGTGCGCCTGCACTACGTGTCACGTTGTCGTCAAAGCCGGCTTTAACTCGCTTGAGGCAGCTTCAGATTCTGAAGAAGATCTACTGGATCGCGCCTGGGGCTTATCCACGACCTCGCGTCTGGCCTGCCAGGCTAAGATCGGTTTGGCGGATCTGACGATTGAAATCCCTCGTTACACAATTAACCACGCTAAAGAGAGTCACTAGGCACTGCCTGTTCGGGCGATTCATCCATTAGAAAGTCACCAGATTCGTCGCCAGCAATGAACCACACCAAAGGTAGGTGCCGAATTTGCTATTCTTTGCGCTATAACATTGTTAATCCACCCCTCTAATCGATACGAGAGCTTGTTATGGCCCGCTTTTCTGCAAATCTAGGATTTCTTTGGTCGACCTTGCCGCTGCTTGAGCGCATTGAGCGCGCCGCCGCCAGCGGTTTCAAAGCGATTGAGTTGCAATGGCCGTATGACACGCCGGCGCAAGATGTCAAAGCGGCGGTGGCGCGTTTAAAACTGACCTTGCTGGCCGTCAATACACCCGTTGGTGACGCCAGCATCGGTGAATCAGGTTTGGCTGCGTTGCCTGGTCGTGAAGCTGATTTTCAACAAGCCTTCAATCAATCGCTGCAGTGGTGTATTGGCAGTGGAGCACCCGCCATTCACGTGATGCCCGGTATTTTGAAGCCAGGCACTGAAGCACAAGCACGCGAAACCTTGATCCGTAATCTGCAGTGGGCCGCTGATCAAGCCGCACCACACGGCGTCACGCTGCTGCTCGAAGCGATCAATCAACGCGACAAGCCTGGTTACTTTTATTCAAAGCAAGCCGATTCAAATTCAATCCGCGAAGCTTGCGGGCGTAGCAACGTCAAGCTGATGTTTGACGTGTATCATGTTGGTTGTGCCGAGGGCGATATCCTGACTAAGTTGGCACAGTACATGCCACACATCGGTCACATCCAGATCGCAGCAGTGCCCACACGCAATGAGCCTGACGAAGGCGAAGTCAACTACTCCAACGTGTTAAAGCGCGTTGATGAATTGGGATATACCGGTTGGATCGGGTGCGAATACCGCGCTCGCGGCGAAGTCGAAGCTGGCTTGGGGTGGTTGAAGGCGTATTAGAAGCGATCCTTGCGGTCTCGGTACTTTTCAGTGTTCGCGCCTTTTGCGATGCCTCGTAGTTGAGCGCGCTCGGATACAGGCATAACGAGTAGACCCTCACCCTTAGGCAGAAACACAAACTCTTGTCCGGCAGACCAGTGCATCGTTTCTCTGATCTCTTTTGGGATGGAGATTTTGAACTTACTCGATAGCGTTGCGGTGTTGGACATTTCTGGCTACTCATTTCGATGTGTCTTAGGCAATTTGAACGAGAACATGTTTGCCAAGCACGGTGGCTGCGGCCTCGATCTGGTCAAGTCTTGAGGCATGCCGCAAGTCGAATAGGCGATCAATTTGCGGCATATGCCAGCCTAAACGACGCGCGAGTTCAGACTTCTTTATGCCCTGGTCGGTCATCGCCTGATAGACTCCTAACTTGGCGCATTCAAGCGCCGAAGGGCGAACAGTTTTTTGATTAACGGTCGGTTGACTGGCGACGGGCAACGGTTTGCGAGAATCGACATAAAAAGACAAACCGGTTTCTAGCGCATCGATTGCGTTCATCAAGGCTTCATCTTCGTCCGTGCCGAAAGTTATCGCTTCTGGTACGTCGACGAACGTGACCAGCACTGTTCCGTCGTCGGGAGTTAAAGTCACCGGATAGTCAAACATCCTTTTCCTTTATTTCACGAGCCAAGCTGTAGTTTGATGGCAGCTTTCAGTTCCTTACAGAGTAGGGTGGTGTTCAATCAGCCATTTTTGGATCAGCGCTGCGACCGCATCTGAGTTGCGATCCATCATCGGCATGTGGCTATTGCCTTGTAACCCAGCAGCGGGCAAATTCAGTAGGTCAGCTCGCGCTCCGTGCTTTAACAGTTGCGCGCGAAAGTTTTCTTGTTGTTGATAGATTTTTGACCAAAAGGGCACATCGTTAACGTAATCGCCCCAAACCCAAAGCGTCGGAATATTTTTAAACGCGCTGAGGTCAGTTTGCGATGGGTCGGGTGAGCCATGGGGCTCAACCAACACCAACGCTTTAACGTTATCCGGGTTATTCAAAGCGGCTTGAAGTCCAAAGTAGCCGCTTTGACTGTGCACCACGATCACGCAAGGCCCCATCTTTTGCACATAGGCATCGTAGGCTGTTTGCGTGACGGCATCATTCGTGAGCCAGCGCGGCACGGCTTGTTTGGCGAGTTGGTCAAAGGCCTCAGTCGGAAATTCAGTTTGAGGATAGGCGCATCGCTGAGCAGAGTCGGGGTGATAGGTGGGGCCGATTCGAAAAAGCTCCCAAGCCTCTTTTTTGGTTCGAAACACGGGTTCGGTTTTAAAAATCTCTGGGTAACGTGCCCATGAGGCACGACCACGTTCAACGGCGTCGCTGACGTAGGTATCCCAGCCCGCACGTAAAAAATACATCTGCCAACCGGGGTGGCCATCGGGTTTTGTTTCGTAGGTCACGCCAGTTAGGCCACCGCCATGCCAAAGCAACAGAGGCAATTTAGATTTTGGTTGTGCAAGTTTGACAAAGTGAACATACATTTGTTCAACTTCGACCTCGCCGTTTGGGTCAACGACCAGCGGCAAGCCTTTGGTGCTAAATGCCATCTCTCGTGTCGGTACTCCTGCTAAGGCGACTTGCCGTCCGCCAAGGTGAAAGCTGCCGATCTCTTTGATGGCGATTGGGGGTGGAGTATGTTGGGGTGGTGCAACCATATATTCGTCAGGCTGTTTGGGACTGGGCTCGGGTAGCCTCAAGTTGTTAATCATGTAAGCCGTAATCACTTCGTCCAATGCGTCGCTTGCCTCTAGTAGCGCGTCTTCAATCGACGCGCCCTGAGTGATCAACTGCGGCAAATCTCGGCAGGTGACAACATAGCCACCACTTGGTTCTTTTTTTAGAAGAACGGCATATTCAAAGTGTTTCATGTGCTTACCTCATGACTAGTTTTGCAATGAAATCACACAATAGGTCTGCAAGTACAGCCAATTCTTGTAACAAGTTACTAGATGTAAATCAGCTTGACTCTTATCGATCGGCTAGTTTTTTCCGTGCGATGAACTGCGAGGTTTAGAGGTCGGTTCGTTGAAACTTTTTATGCTTTAAAGCCCCACCGACCAAGGTACAGCGACAGGGCGTTAATGGTTGCGTAAAGCGTAAAGCCAATGGCCACGACGATGAACATGACTGGGGGTTCGGTTTTTAGCCAGTACACCGCCACCCAACCTGCGACGGCGACAAACACGAGGCGTGTCGTGCTGCCGATCAGTACCCAGCCTAATTTGCCAGAGCCTTGTGAGGCAAAAAATAGCACCAATCCAACTCCAAATAAGCCGTAACACGGCCCGACGATGTTGAGATAAGCGCTACCAAAGGCGATGATTGCTGGATCGGCGGTAAACCAGCGCATCCACAACAGCGGAAATACCCCGACTGTCAGGCCGATCGTAAATGTGATCAGTGCGACCAATAGGGCACCTGTCCAGGTTGCGCGAATGGCGCGATTGGGGTTGCCAGCGCCGATGTTGGTGGCTGCCATCGTGGTCAGTACCGTGCCAATCCCAAACACGATGGGGATCAGTATAAATTCGAGCCTGGCAGCAACCCCAAACCCTGCGAGTGCACTGATGCCGTAGGTGCCAACGTAGGCGGTTGCGATCAAGATTGAACTGTTGCTTAAGAGGGGGCTTAATGCACCGGGCAGGCCAATGCGCAAGATCGTGCGAAACAGTGTTGATGACCACGCACCGCTAAATCGCAATCTGACTGCGGCTTGCGGCCTGAGTAAATAGGCCAGCATCACGCTTGTTGCCAACACATTGACGGCGACTGTGCTTGCTGCGGCACCTGCAATGCCTAGTCCGCTAAACGAGCCCCAGCCAAAAACAAGTAAGGGGCATAATCCGGCATGTAACACCGCTGTACCAATCAACATGTACGACGGGATCGTCATGTTGCCTGAACCGCGCACGATGGCCGAGAGCGTGTTGGTCAACCAAACGGTAAACCCACCCGCAAACAGTACCGTTGAGTAGGTGAGGGCGACTTGCAAGTTTTCACCACTACCGCCAAGCAAGGCGTAGATTGACGGGCCGAAGCCCAGCACGATCAACGAGAATATTGCGGACATGATTAACGCTGTGGCCAGCGCGTGTTGTGCAAGGCGCTCTGCTAACGCGCGATCGCCAGAGCCCAAAGCGCGGGCGACAACTGAGTTGATGGATCCACCCAGCGCGCCATTCGACATTTGCTGCATCAGCATGGCAATCGGAAACACTAATGCCGCGCCCGCTAACGCCTGCGTGCCGAGTAGGCCGATGATGTAACCGTCGTAGGCGATGATGCCGGTTGAGGCAAACAAACCCATGATGTTAGGGGTTGCTAGGCGCAAGATGGTCGATAAAAGAGGCCCGTTTAACAGGGCCTCAGTGCGCGCCGATCTTCCGCTTGGCGCTGGTGCAACTGGGGCACCCACTTAATCTTCTTTGCGCAGGTGCGGAAACAAAATCACATCGCGAATGCTTGGGCTGTCGGTCAAGAGCATCACCAGGCGATCGATGCCAATGCCGCAACCTCCTGCTGGGGGCATCCCGTATTCAAGTGCGCGAATGTAATCGGCGTCGTAAAACATCGCCTCTTCGTCGCCTGCATCTTTGGCTACAACCTGTGCTTGAAAACGCGCCGCTTGATCTTCTGGGTCATTCAACTCTGAAAAGCCGTTGGCGATTTCACGACCGGTAATGAACAACTCATAGCGCTCGGTAATGCCGGGTCGAGTATCGGATTCGCGCGCGAGGGGCGAGACCTCGATGGGGTAGTCGATGATATAGGTGGGGTGCCACAGCTGCGACTCGGCAGTCTCTTCAAACAGCGCGAGTTGCAAGGCACCAAGGCCCGCACGCGCTAGGTTGGGTGCGTTAACGTCGACGCCACGCTTTTTGAGCTCGGTGCGCACAAGCTCAATATCATTCAATTGAGCCTCGCTGAATTGTGGAGCATGCGCCAAGATCGCCTGCACAATCGTTAAACGGTGAAAGGGCTGGGCTAAGTCGAGCTCGCGACCTTGATAGGTGAGGGTGGCGGTGCCACATGCACTGATGGCAGCTGCACGAATAATCTGCTCGGTAAAATCCATCAACCATTGATAGTCGGTATAGGCCGCATAAAACTCCATCATGGTGAATTCAGGATTGTGGCGTGGGCTGACACCTTCGTTTCTGAAGTTGCGATTGATCTCAAACACGCGCTCAAAACCGCCGACCACCAAACGCTTCAAATACAACTCAGGGGCAATGCGCAAAAACATTTCCATGTCTAGCGCATTGTGATGGGTGATGAAAGGCTTGGCTGCAGCACCACCGGGTATGGTGTGCAACATGGGTGTTTCAACCTCTAGAAACCCCGCGTCGACCATCACCTGGCGCACGGCACTGATCGCTTTGCTGCGCGCAGCAAAGGTTTGGCGCGTTTGCTCGGTCATGATCAGATCAACGTAGCGCTGACGGTAACGTAACTCTTGGTCAGCAATGCCGTGAAACTTATCGGGCAAGGGGCGCAGCGATTTTGCCAAAATGCGGGCGCTTTCTGCATGAATCGAAAGCTCGCCCTTATTGGTTTTAAACATGTAACCGGTCACGGCCAAGATGTCGCCGGTGTCCCAGTGTTTAAAAGATTCGTACACCTCTTCGCCAAGATTGTTGCGATCGAGATAAATCTGAATGCGGCCAGTGCTGTCTTGCAAAGTGGCAAAACTTGCTTTGCCCATCACGCGCTTGAGCATCATGCGCCCGGCGACCGAGGCGGGGTGTTTGGCCTCTGCAAGAGTGGTTTGCTCTTGCTCGCCGTATTGCGTATGCAGGGCCTGCGCGCGATCAGCTGGCACAAAATCATTTGGGAAAGCCACCCCCTGGGTGCGCAGCGCGGCAAGCTTAGCCCGTCGCTCAGCGATCAGGTGGTTTTCGTCTGGCACGGCGGCGTTGGTTTCGGTCATGATGTGTTGAGTCGGTGATGAGATAGGTGGCGTCTGGCTTGAGGGGCTCAAAAACTAGTGGTCGAATTCTGGATCCTAGTGGCGTTGCCTTTAGGTACAAGGCAAGCCACTGCGACGCAAGGGTGTTTCAAGCTTAGATCAGACGCCTTTTTTGTTTGAGTGGCGGGGCGAAAAGGTCAGAGAGGTTAAACGTCGAAGGGGTTAAACGTTATGTTCACGTACATCGTCAATCGTCTTACCACCAAACGCTTCGCTAGCAAGTACTTTAAGTAAGCGCATGGCAGTACCCTCAGGTGTCGCCAATTTTTGCTGAGAGTGCGCGTCTAAAAAGCGATCCAAGCTTGGCAGATCA
>CANCMG010000044.1 GCA_947378965.1 Alcaligenaceae bacterium
TGATCGATCTGGGTACTTATCGTGGCATGCGCCACAAGCGCGGCTTGCCCGTGCGCGGTCAACGCACTCGCACCAACGCTCGCACCCGCAAGGGCCCGCGTCGCGCTGCTGCAAGTTTGAAGAAATAATAAGGATTAGAAGATGGCTAAGGCTTCTGCCGGCGGCGCAGCTCGCGTTCGCAAAAAGGTTAAAAAGAATGTGTCGGACGGCATTGCGCACGTTCATGCATCCTTTAACAACACTATCATCACCATCACCGATCGTCAGGGCAATGCCCTGTCGTGGGCGACGTCAGGTGGTGCTGGCTTTAAGGGTTCACGTAAGTCGACGCCGTTCGCAGCGCAGGTTGCTGCAGAAACGGCCGGCAAAGTGGCCATTGAATACGGCATCAAGACGCTCGAAGTTCGTATCAAGGGCCCAGGCCCAGGTCGCGAATCTTCAGTGCGTGCGTTGAACGCGTTGGGCATTAAGATTTCGAGCATTGCCGATATCACGCCCGTACCGCACAACGGCTGCCGTCCACCCAAGCGTCGTCGCATCTAAGGAGAAACTACATGGCCCGTTACACTGGTCCTAAATGTAAACTCTCGCGCCGCGAGGGTATTGATCTGTTCTTAAAGAGCGCACGTCGCTCACTTGAGTCGAAGTGCAAGCTTGACTCTAAGCCTGGTCAGCATGGCCGTACTTCAGGTGCGCGTACGTCTGATTACGGTTTGCAGTTGCGCGAAAAGCAAAAACTCAAGCGGATGTATGGCGTTCTTGAGAAACAGTTTCGCAAATATTTTGCAGAAGCCGAGCGCCGCAAGGGCAACACTGGCGAGCAGTTGATTCAACTGCTTGAGTCACGCCTTGATAACGTTGTGTATCGCATGGGCTTTGGCTCAACCCGTGCTGAGGCTCGTCAATTGGTTGGACATCGTGCAATTCAATTGAATGGTCACACTGCTGATATTCCTTCAATGATCATCAAAGCAGGTGACATTATTGGGATTCGCGAAAAAGCCAAAGGCCAGGCGCGTATCGCCGAGTCATTGGTTTTGGCGACCGGCAACGGTATCCCACAATGGGTTGAAGTCGATACCGTTAAGTTAGTGGGTACTTTTAAACAAGCTCCTGATCGCGCTGATGTCGCACGTGATATCAACGAATCAATGGTTGTCGAGTTGTATTCTCGCTAAGCATCATAGCCAGGGCGTGCGCTTAACTGCCGCAAGCCCGGCTAGCTCTCTATCCATCAGCCTTATCGGTGTAATGAGCCGAGGGTATTGAAAAGGAATCATAGAAATGTCACAAAGTTTTCTCAAGCCCCGTTCGATTGAAGTTGAACCCGTCGGCACGCACCATGCAAAAATCATCATGGAACCCTTTGAGCGCGGCTATGGCCACACTCTAGGTAATGCGTTGCGCCGTATTTTGTTGTCTTCGATGACTGGCTACGCGCCAACCGAAGTACAAATTACAGGCGTGGTCCACGAATACTCAACGATCCCTGGGGTCCGTGAAGACGTTGTAGATATTTTGTTGAACTTGAAAGGCGTAGTGTTTAAATTACACAGCCGCGATGAGCTTACCTTAGTCTTGCGTAAGCAAGGCGCAGGCCCAGTTCTTGCGTCTGACATTGAGTTGCCACACGATGTTGAAATCGTTAACCCAAATCATGTGATCGCTACGCTTACCGAAAACGGTAAGCTCGAAATGCATGTCAAGGTTGAGAAAGGCCGTGGCTATGTACCAGGTAACGTGCGTGCACTGATCGACGATCGCGCTCACACGATTGGTCGTATTGTGTTGGATGCGTCGTTCAGCCCAGTGCGTCGTGTCAGCTACTCTGTTGAAAATGCTCGCGTTGAACAGCGTACCGATCTCGACAAACTCGTGCTCGACGTTGAAACCAACGGTGTGATCAGCCCAGAAGAAGCCGTGCGTCAATCGGCTCGTATTCTGATGGATCAGATTTCGGTGTTTGCTGCGCTTGAAGGTGCTGGCGATTCTTACGAAGCGCCTAACCGTGGTGCTCCACAGATTGACCCAGTATTGTTGCGTCCAGTTGATGATCTCGAGTTGACTGTGCGTTCAGCTAACTGCCTCAAAGCTGAAAATATTTATTACATCGGTGACCTGATTCAACGTTCAGAAAACGAGCTGTTGAAGACCCCTAATCTGGGCCGTAAGTCACTGAACGAAATTAAAGAAGTGTTGGCTGCACGCGGTTTAACGCTTGGCATGAAATTAGACAACTGGCCTCCAATGGGGCTCGAGCGTCCTTAATTGGTCGTGGGTGACGGCCTAGTTGTCGTCACTGTCTGGTCACGGTAATTTGAGTTGTTTGTGGTGGGTTGGTCTTGTTGATTTGTCTTTAGGTTGAGTCAACAAGCCATCAGCGACATCATTTTTTAACACCGGCCCGCAATCACCTTTGTTTGATCTAAACAAAAGGGATTGATAGAAGAGCTGAAATTTTCCGAGTAGAAATACTCTTAATAGATTCAATAAGGATATCACCATGCGCCACGGCCACGGTCTACGTAAACTAAACCGCACTAGCAGCCACCGTCTTGCGATGTTTCGCAACATGGCAGTTGCCCTACTAACTCACGAAGCCATCAAAACAACATTGCCAAAGGCAAAAGAGTTGCGTCGTATCGTTGAGCCTCTGATCAATTTAGGTAAAAGCCCAACGCTTGCCAACAAGCGCCTTGCCTTTGCTCGTCTTCGTGACCGCGAAATCGTTCTGAAGTTGTTTGCAGAAATCGGCCCACGTTATGCCGCGCGTAATGGCGGTTACACCCGTGTGTTGAAAATGGGTTTCCGCCAAGGCGACAATGCACCGATGGCGTTCATGGAACTGGTTGATCGCCCACTCGTTGCTGACGAAGTGGTTGACGACTCTGCCGAATAAATGCTCGCTTGAATCAAATAAAAAAGCCTCTTCATCGAGGCTTTTTTGTCTTTAAGGCTCACAAAAGAGGACGCTCAAATGCAATCAGACGATGTAGTGCTTGTATTGACGAGTACCCCTGATCTTGAGTGTGCAAAGACGATTGCCCGACAACTATTGGCCGAAGGCTTGGCCGCGTGCATTAATATTGGGTCACCCGTATTGTCGCTTTACGAGTGGGAGTCAACGATGCACGAGTCCGAAGAAATCCCAGTCATGATCAAAACAACCGCTACACGGCAAGCGTTGTTAGTTGACCGATTGATTGCCCTGCATCCCTATGAGCTACCCGAGGCTTTGGTGTTGCCGGCGACAGGTGGGCACGCGCCTTACCTCGCGTGGGTCCAGCAACAAACTAAAAAGGCGCTAGGGTGAAGCAATTGTTAACGCGTTTTGCAAGGGCGTCTGCCTTCGTTGCGCTGCTGATCACGGCCTTGGCGTTGTTCGCACCACCACTCGCGCAGGCCGCCGACGATGGCTTCTTAGATCCGGAAAAGGCCTTCGTCTTGCGCGCTGAAGTGGTGGGCTCAGACAAAAATACCCTGAGCCTTAAGTTCAAAATCGCTTCTGGTTATTACATGTACCGCGAGCGGTTTGAATTTGTCGCTGAAACCCCAATGCTCACACTAGGCGAGCCAGTTTTTCCGAAGGGACAGGTTAAATACGATCCAACCTTTAACAAAGAGATGGAGCTGTATTTTAAAGATATCGAAATCCTTCTCCCGCTTACAGCGTCGTCTCAGGCCCCAACACTGGCTGAAGGTCAAACATACAAAATCAAACTGACTGGGCAAGGCTGTGCGACCGCAGGGCTGTGCTATCCCCCCATGGATTTTTTTGTGATCCTGAGCACGCTAGCAAATTCCGCTAGCTACAAGCTGATTGCTCCAGCCCCACAGAGCCTGTTTAACCGCCTACTTGACGGGCAGTGGCGCGACCTGGTGTTTGCTGAAAACGATTTGACCTTGGCCGAGTTGTTGACCTCGACTGGTTTGCTTGAAGTTGTGTTGCTGTTTTTTGTTCTAGGGCTGTTATTGGCTTTGACGCCTTGTGTGCTGCCGATGGTGCCGATTTTATCGGTGCTACTTGTTGGTGAGCAACATCACGTGTCTCGCGCCCGTGGCACGCTGTTGGCCGTTGCCTACGTGAGCGGCATGTCTGTTGTCTATACGGCGCTTGGTGTTGCCGCAGGGTTGAGTGGCGCGGGGTTGGCGGCGTGGTTGCAGACGCCTTGGGTGCTGGCGCTGTTTGCCTTGTTACTGGCAACGTTGGCATTGTCAATGTTTGACGTGTTTACGTTTCAAATGCCGTCAAGTATTCAAACCAAGTTGACCGTTAAAAACAATTCTATTTTGGGTGGACGCGTTGGGGCTGCAGCCTTGATGGGTGCGTTGTCTGCGTTGATCGTGGGCCCCTGTGTCGCAGCACCGCTGGCAGGTGCCCTACTCTATATCTCGCAAACAGGCGACGTGTTGTTGGGTGGGTTAGCGTTGTTTGCGATGGCTTGGGGGATGGGTGTGCCCTTGTTATTAATGGGCGCCTCTGCCGGAAAGCTGATGCCACGCACGGGCACCTGGATGGAGGGCGTTAAACAGTTTTTTGGCGTGCTGTTGTTTGCGACAGCGTGGTGGATGGTGACGCCGATGTTGCCGACGTGGGTACATATTCTTGGCTGGGCGATTTTGGCCTTGTTTTCGGCGGTGTTGTTACGCACCTTTGAGGCGCTTGGCGCCGAGGCAGGCTTTAGCGGCTTATTACGCAAAACACTCGGGTTGTTGTTGACGCTATTGTGTCTCATCTGGTTGTTGGGGATTGCGAGCGGTGGCCGCTCGTTGCTACAGCCCTTGTCTCATCTTGCGCGTGACACCGCAGCGGTCACCCCGTTGCTTGCCGTCACAATTGAAAAAAATTCTGGTGTATCAGGGGTCTCCGCAATTGCTGACAAGAATGCAAGTGGATCAGGTGCCCCTACGATGGGTGCAAACAATGCGAGCAGGTCAGGCGTGGTAACGACTGCGAGCTCATCAAGAAATATCTTGCTGGGGCAGGCAAGTGATCAGTCATCCCCAACAGCACCACGGGCTCAATCCGCCTTGTCGTCGAACGGCGCGCATCCACCGTTCAAGCGTGTTCGCTCAGTCGCCGAACTCGATACCGAGCTTGCCCAGTCTACGCGCCCAGTGCTGCTCGATTTTTATGCGGACTGGTGCGTTTCTTGTAAAGAGATGGAGTCCTTGACCTTTACTAAACCCAACGTTGCGCAGCGGATGGATCAGTTGCTGCTGCTGCAAGCCGATGTGACTGCAAATAATCCAGAGGATCGCGCGCTGCTTAAGCGTTTCAAACTTTTTGGCCCGCCAGGCATCATTTTTTTTGAGCCCGGTGGGCGCGAGCGAAAAGACGTGCGAATTGTTGGCTTTCAGGAGGCCAACCGTTTTGCAGCAAACCTCGATCGCGTACTTTCGCTGAAATAAGTAGACAGATGCGTGCACTCGGTGCGTAAATGACTTTCACTACGCTTCAAAGACTTCACGCTTTATGACCTCTCAGCCCCTGCCTAGCGCATCAACTTCGACCATGCCGGTCATTATCTTGCTAGCGCTGGCTGCTTTTGCAAGCTCTAGCGCGTTTCGCATTTGCGATCCCTTGTTACCAGTGTTGGCGAATGAGTTTGGGATACGTACGGCTCAAGCCTCAAGCGCAGTCACTTATTTTTCGATTGCCTACGGCGTCATGCAGTTCTTCTATGGCCCAGTTGGCGATCGCTATGGTAAGTTTTTCGTGTTGTCGTTGGCAACGTTTGGTTGTGCGGTCGGTAGTTTGTTGGTGGCCTGTGCCCCAACGCTAGGTATCCTCGAGTTAGGGCGTTTTATTTCAGGCGCGACGGCAGCAGGAATTATCCCGTTGTCGATGGCGTGGATCGGTGACCATGTGCCTTACGCACAGAGACAGGCGACGCTTGCGAGATATTTGTTGGGCTCGATTTCTGGCATTGCCATTGGTCAGCTGTTGGGCGGAGTGTTTGCAGATACGGTTGGCTGGCGTTGGGCGTTTGTATTTCTGGCGATGATTTATCTGGTGGTTGGTTCGTTGTTGATTTCGCGTCGTCGCCATGTTGTAGAGGTACCTGCCAGTGGTGGGGTTCGTCTGTTGGATCCAGTGCGCGAAGTGTGGGCGCAACCTTGGGCACGAATTGTTTTGGTTGTCGTCTGCCTTGAGGGCGCCTTTGTATTTGGGCCCTTGGCCTTTGTACCGGCGTACTTGCATGAGCGTCATGAAATTGCGGTCGCCTGGGCCGGCGGTATCAGTGGCTTGTTTGCCGCTGGTGCGCTGATTTATGCGTTTTACGCAAACTATTTCGTACGTCGCTTTGGCGAGTATCGCCTGGCCGTCTCTGGCGGCTGCATGATGGCTTTTGCGTTTGCGGTGTATTGGTTCTCTTCGGTCTGGTACTGGGGCGTACTTGCTAGTATTTTGTCAGGCCTTGGGTACTATTTGTTGCATGCGGTATTACAAACGCATGCCACCCAGATGGCGCCAGCGATGCGCGGCACCGCCGTAGCGTTATTTGCGTCTTTTTTATTTTTTGGTCAGTCGGCTGGCGTGATCCTCGCGTCAGTCGCGGTTGATCACTTAGACTTGGCTGCGGTTTTTCCGATTGGTATTTTTGGCTTGCCTATTTTAGCGATTGTATTTGCCTGGCGTTTACAAAAACGCCAGGCCGCACAAGCAAGCGCTTGACCAAGTTACTTTTGATTCAACAGTTTGGCTGCAGCCAGAGCAAAATAGGTCAAAATCCCATCGGCACCAGCACGTTTAAAGCCTAAAAGAGTTTCCATCATGACCTTGTCGTGATCAAGCCAACCATTTGCCGCAGCCGCTTTAAGCATCGCGTATTCGCCACTGACCTGATAGGCAAAGGTTGGCACTCGAAACGCGTCTTTGACCCGACGTAACACGTCTAGGTAGGGCATCCCGGGCTTGACCATGACCATATCGGCGCCTTCACGTAAGTCGGCAGCCACTTCGCGCAGCGCTTCGTCAATGTTGCCCGGATCCATCTGATACGTCAGTTTATTAGATTTGCCCAAATTGTTTGCTGAACCCACCGCGTCTCTGAAGGGCCCGTAAAACGCGCTGGCAAATTTAGCCGAATAGGCCATGATGCGAGTGTGAATGTAGCCATTGGCTTCAAGCGCTTCGCGGATTGACGCGATGCGACCATCCATCATGTCACTTGGGGCAACAATATCCACCCCAGATTGCGCTTGAATTAAGGCCTGCTGGGTCAAGATTTGAACCGTGATGTCGTTCATGACATAGCCGTCTGGATCAATGACGCCGTCTTGTCCGTGGCTGGTGTAGGGGTCGAGCGCGACGTCGGTCAAAATCCCCAATTCAGGAAAGCGCTTTTTAAGGGCGGTGACAACGCGCGGGATTAAACCGTCGATGTTGATGGCCTCGCCACCCTCTGGGGTTTTCAGTGCGGGATTAATCACTGGAAACAGCGCCATGATTGGCACCCCAAGCTTGACGCACTCTTCGGCGACCGGCAACAACGTGTCGAGCGAATAGCGAACAACACCAGGCATCGAGTCAATCGCTTGCTTGACCTTTTTGCCTTCAGTCACAAAAACAGGATAAATCAGGTCATCTACTGATAGTGAGTGCTCGCGTACTAAGCGACGAGAGAAATCATCATGGCGTAAACGACGGGGACGATTGGCCGGATAGTCGGCGAGAATGAGGTGAGGAGTTGTCATGGTACGACCTGTGGTGAGATCCAGTTTTCAATTTGCAGAGTGGCTTCTTCGAGCCCGATCCGCGCCGTGGCAGAGAATGGGACCGCATTTAAGGCCCCGATATCCTCTAGTTCTTTTTTTACAGCGTAGACAGCCTTAATGCGCTGCCCATACGGAAACTTATCCGCTTTTGTCAGTAGCGCCAAAACGGGTCGCCGAGTGGGCGCGATCCAGTTGGCCAAGCGACGGTCTAGCTCAGTGACACCGCGCCGAATATCAATCAGCAAAACAATACCAGCTAACGACTCGCGACTTTGCAGGTAGCCGCCCAAAATATCGGCCCATTCTTCGCGGGCACGGTGTGCAACGGCAGCATAGCCGTAACCAGGCAAGTCAACCAAGTAACCTAGGCGCTCGTCGGGGTCGAGCGGGTCAGGCAGGCCAAACATATTGATCAGGCGCGTGCGACCCGGCGTTTTGCTTGAAAACGCCAGTCGCTTTTGGTTGGTCAGCACATTGATGGCGGTCGACTTGCCAGAATTTGAACGCCCTACAAAACAGACTTCAGGGGCGCCGGGCTCGGGCAATTGGTCGAGTCGTGCAGCCGAAGTAAAAAACGAAGCATGTTGCAATAGGGACACTGTAGGGCCTAGAAGAATCAGTTCAGACCCTATTGTATAATCGTGCGTCTAAAACAGTGATTTTTTGTGGATTAGGTGTTTTTGTGCCCCACTCGGCGTCGAGGTCTTCAATGAAGTATTTGTTGTCAAAGGTAGTGCTTGCAGGCTGTTTGCTGCTCGGCGTGTCTGCCATGTCCCCAAGTATTGCGGCTGGTGCCGCCACAGGTCCAGCTAAGCCCGATGCGGCAAAAGGCGCTACGCTCTATGAGCAGGGCGATGCTGCACGCGGCGTGGTTGCCTGCGTTTCGTGTCATGGCGCAGCTGGTAACAGCACAATTCCTGCTAACCCCAATTTGGCCGCGCAGTCGCACGAGTACATCTACAAGCAACTGACCGAGTTTCGTCCTAAAGCAGGTGCAAAAGAGGCCTTGCGTAAAGGCCCAGATGGCGCGCCTTCAGTGATGAGCGCGATGGCAGCGCCGCTGACCGAAGCCGACATGCATAACCTCGCGGTTTATCTCACCCAGCAAAAGCTGGCTGAGCCCGCTACGGCCACCAATCCAAAGTTACTTGAGCGCGGCCAGCATATCTGGCGCGCGGGGATCCCTGATCGTAACGTGCCAGCTTGCGCAGGCTGCCATTCGCCTAACGGCGCTGGTATTCCAGGTCAGTACCCACGCCTAGGCGGTCAATTTCCAAGTTACATCGAAGAGCAGTTAAAGTTGTTTCGTGCGGGTCACCGTGCCAATGGCCCGATGATGAACCAAATTGCTGATCGCATGTCTGACTCTGACATTAAAGCTGTCTCTGACTACGCAGCAGGTTTGCGCTAGGCATTTGCGTCCTCAGAGCGCAAGCAAGGGGGGGGTCGAAAGACGCCCCCTTTTTTTTTAGATAAACACCGTGATAACACCAAGTACGCCGACCAAGTCAATCGCAAACGATGTCTCGCCTAGCGCGGGGTCGGGCGGTCCGCGCTCGGCGTCTGCCCTGGTCAATACGCTTGAACTGCTCAGTTCGATGCGTTTTTCGATTAGCTTGCTCGTGTTCATTTGCATGGCAAGCCTGATTGGCACAGTCGTTGCGCAAGGGCGCTCAGCAAACGCGTATATCGATCAGTTTGGCCCGTTTTGGTTTGAGGTGCTCGACAAGTTTTCGATCTGGCATATTTATAACAGCTGGTGGTTCTTGGTCACGATGGCATTTTTGGTGCTTTCGACTAGCCTGTGCCTGATTCGAAACGCACCCAAAATGCTTAAAGATGCTCGTTCGTTTCGTGAGCATATTCGCGCTTCAAGTCTGCGTTCGTTTCACCACAAAATTGAAGTGGATACCACCCGTGAACCGGCGCAGGCGGCGGGCTCGATTCAGGCGTGGTTGCAACAGCAAGGGTACGCCGTGCGTCAGCGTGCGGACGGTGACTCATTGCTGTTGGCCGCTAAGCGCGGTAGTGGCAATCGCTTTGGCTACATCTTTGCACATGCTGCAATCGTGATTATTTGTGTGGGCGGTTTACTGGATAGCGAACTGCCTATTCGCTTGCAAGTGTGGTTGCTGGGTAAAACGCCAATCATCGAAAACATGATGATCGCCGATGTGCCTGAGCGTGGACGCCTGTCGGTCGATAACCCAAGTTTTCGCGCCAATGTGCTGGTGCCAGAGGGTAGCAAGCGTAGCTCGGCGATTATTACGGTAGACGATGGTGCGTTGGTGCAGCCCTTGCCTTTTACCCTTGAGTTGAAAAAATTTGTTGTGGATTATTACTCGACCGGAATGCCTAGCCGCTTCATGAGTCAGGTTGCGGTGACAGACCCCGCAACAGGTAAATCGTTTGAGGCCAACATCGAAGTCAACGAGCCGTTGCACTTCAAGGGCGTGACGGTTTATCAATCAAGCTTTGATGATGGTGGCAGCGAAGTCGAACTGATCGGCTATCCTCTCACCGGCTCGGGCACAGACACGTTTACCTTAAAAGCCCTTGTGGGGCAAACCAGTGACATCACCCTGGGCGCGTCAGACCGAGTTATCAAAGCAGAAATCACCAAGCTGCGTACGATCAATGTCGAAGACCTGACAGCCGGCGAGCCATCGACGCCTAAAGAATTTGGCGAACATGTCGCCGCAGTCACCGGCAGCGCCGCCGGCAAAAAAAATAAAAATCTGCGTAATATTGGTCCAAGTGTCGAGTATCGCTTGATCGACGCGAGTGGGCAGGCCACAACGTTTCACCAATACATGTTGCCAGCCGAGCTAGACGGCTCGCGGGTGTTATTGGCCGGCGTACAAGAGCTGGGCCGAGCTGGCTTCAGGTACCTGCGCATGCCGGCAGATGACCACGACACGGCTGAAGAGTTCATGCGGGTGCGCGCAGCGCTCGCTAGCCCCGCAGACAGAGCAGAGGCAGTACGGCGTTTTGCACGCACCTATCAGGGTAGCGCAACTGATCAGCAGGCTTTGCAGACGTCAGCGCAGCGCGCGCTTGAGACCTTCGCCGACGGTGGCTTGCAAGCGATCTCTCGCTTCCTCGAGACAAATGTGCCACCTGCTGAGCAGCAGCGTGCCGCCGATATCGTGATCCGCTTACTCGGCTCGGCCATTCATGAGTTGCGAGGCCTTGCGCGTGAGCGTGCGGGTCGCCCGGCGTTAGAGACGTCGGCTCAACAATTAGAGCTTCATGCAAATTGGTCTAGATTGGCTGTGGCGGCGCTATCGGATTTAACGCTTTATCCAGCGCCGTTACTCTTGACTCTGAAATCTTTTAATCACGTGCAGGCGAGTGTTTTTCAAGTGAGCCGCACCCCAGGAAAATTCATCGTCTATCTTGGGTGCTTGTTTTTAGTGTTAGGTGTTTTCACGATGTTTTACGTACGTGATCGACGCATCTGGGTGTGGTGTCGGCCGGCAGAACACGCAAAGGGCACCTGTGTATTAGCCGCGATGACATCGCAAAAGCGTACACTCGATTTCAACCGCGAGTTTGATCGATTCAAAGCGGCGCTCAATAAGCTCAGTCAAATCAGTTAAATCAAGCTGCCCGAAGCAAGTAAGGTGCGCCTGGGCTGACTCGACTGCGTTAAGCGAAGTGAGTCGATACGCAAGACGGCTCGAGCGGTCCGTGACTCACGTGTTACCGACGTTGGTATTTTTTTTCAATTCATCGAGAACTTTGACATGACGAATTCAATCGCTGCGTCACGAAACGACTGGGATGATCTCTCTGAGTCAGGCGATGGTCGCGAGCAGCGTGGCCGTCCAAACTGGACTGATATTTTATTTTTTATGCTCTTGGCAGTTGGCGCCGGCTATGCGCTCAAGACGTTTAGCCATTCAATGGATTATTACGAGAAAACTATTTTGGTGTGTGCCGTGCCGGCCTTTGCCTGGCTGGGTTGGCTCTGGCGCCCGTTACGCACCTTGATGCTCACGACGGCACTGGCCGCGGCCTTTGCGATCTGGCTGTATCAGGGCGACATTGCTCGCGCCGAGCAGGCCTTCTTTTTAAAGTATTTGTTTTCGTCCCAATCCGCAATCTTGTGGATGTGTGCCTTGTTTGTGTTGGCGACTGTCTGTTATTGGCTAGGTTTTGTTAGCCCGACGTCGGCGTGGCTCGGAACAGCACTGGCGTGGGCAGCTGTGTTTGCAGGGACGACCGGCATGCTGGTGCGTTGGCGTGAGGGCCATTTGCTCGGACCTGATATCGGTCATATTCCTGTCAGCAATCTCTACGAAGTATTCGTTTTATTTGCCTTGATCACGGCGTTGTTTTATCTGTATTACGAACGCCGCTACGCGACGCGTGCGTTAGGCGGTTTTGTCTTGCTGGTGATTACCTCGGCGGTGGTATTTTTGCTGTGGTACTCATTTACGCGTGACGCCGCGCAAATTCAGCCATTGGTGCCCGCACTCAAAAGCTGGTGGATGAAAATCCATGTGCCGGCAAACTTTATTGGATACGGCACGTTTTCGCTCGCAGCCATGGTGGCGTTTGCCTACTTGGTCAAACAACACAGCCAAACGAAGTCATGGCTGAAACTCACGCCGCTCTTTGTGCTGGGGGTGTTGCTGGCGGGTGAGCCCTTGATTTTTGGCAGTAAAGAGGTGTCAGCCACCTGGATGCTTTACTTCGGAATCGGCGCTTTGATCGTTGGCACGATTTTGTTGTTTCGCCGCCCGATTGGTGAGCGCCTGCCCTCGTTTGAGGTGCTTGACGACATCATGTATCGCGCGATTGCGATTGGGTTTGCTTTTTTTACGGTGGCCACTATTTTGGGTGCCTTGTGGGCGGCAGACGCCTGGGGTGCGTATTGGCAGTGGGATCCAAAAGAAACCTGGGCGTTAATTGTGTGGCTGAACTACGCCGCGTGGCTGCATTTGCGCCTGATGAAGGGCTTGCGTGGCACGATGGCTGCCTATTGGGCACTGGTCGGCCTGCTGGTAACAGGCTTTGCCTTTTTGGGGGTTAATATGTTCTTGTCAGGGCTCCACTCTTACGGTGCGCTGTAAACTGAATAACTGAGTCGCTGACGACTGAGTGACTGAGTCACTCAGTGTGCCAAGTTTACCGAGTTGTCGTTGGCTTGGGACGCAACAGACTTTGCCGTTCGACATTAAATCAAACAAACCCGCCTCAGGCGGTTTAACCGTAACACCCTTATTGTGACACCAGCCAGACCTTGGGTCGTATTAGTTGCAACCTTAACCGTTCAGTCGCTCGTTGCGATGGCCTTGCTTAATTTGCCGGTCGTGGCGCCTGAGGTGGCCAAGGCGATCGGCGTCTCGACCAATTACCTAGGCGCCTACGTTGCCCTCGTGTATTTTGCGGCAATGGTCGCTACCTTGCTTGGCGGCGCGGCAGTCAAGCGCTGGGGTGCGATCCGCTTGAGCCAAGCCGGCTTGTTATCGTCAGCGTCAGGCCTGTTTTTGTGTGCGATTCCGCATCCGCTTGCGATCGCTGTTGGTGCCTTGTTTATTGGCGCAGGATACGGACCAATTACTCCATCTAGCTCACATCTTTTAATCAAAACCACGCCACCCGAGAAACTGTCTTTTGTGTTTTCAATTAAACAGACTGGTGTGCCGCTCGGAGGCATGATCGCAGGCGCCCTTGTGCCATCGCTTGATATTGCGATTGGCTGGCAGCTGGCGTTTGTGTCGTCGGGTGTTGCGTGTCTGCTCTGTGCCTGGGCGGTGCAGCCACTGCGTGCTGGCCTGGATGATGATCGAGACCCCACAGTGAAGCCATCGCTGCTGACGAGCGTTGTGCAGCCCTTGCGCTTAATTTTTGAACACCCGAGTTTACGCGCGCTGTCGATGACCTCGTTTTTGTTTGCTGTTTGTCAGATGTCTTTGATGGCCTATCTGGTCACGTTTTTATTTGAGGATCTTGGCTGGTCACTTGTGGCTGCTGGGGTGGCGCTGACGGTTGCTCAGGCAGGTGGCGTCATCGGGCGGATCTTATGGGGTTATGTCGCCGATCGTTGGTTAAGCCCCACGATGATGCTGATCGTGATTGCGTTGATGTTGACCTCAGGCGCATTGGGTACCGCCTTGCTTCGTCCAGAGTCCTCGCCTTGGATTTTGTTTCCGGTTCTTGTGGTGTTTGGTGCCTCAGCGATTGGTTGGAACGGAGTGTTTCTCGCTGAGATCGCTCGTCTTGCGCCAGCGGGACAGGCCAGCGTTGCCACGGGCGGTACGCTTTGCATCACTTTTTTAGGCGTTGTCTTAGGCCCACCGCTCTTTGGTGTCTTGGCCGGTATGCTGAAAAGTTATGGCGCAAGTTACGGTGCGCTTGGGCTCTTTGGGCTGATCATCACGGTGCTGTTAGTGCGATTGCGCAGCGCCGCGCATCACGCTCGAGCTTAGGCCGCACATGGCCTTACTCTCAAGCTAACCGATAGCCCTATGAGCTTGCTCAGCGATGCAACGCAACCAGAGTCAGCTCGACAAGCGCAATGGCTGAAAGGTTGCGCAATTTTTATATGTTCGTTGGTTGCCTTTGCCTGCCTCGATGCCCTCGCAAAAGACCTGGTGGGGCGTTATTCTGCGCCCTTAGTCAATTTCGCTCGCTATACCGTCATCATTGTGTTTGCGTGGTGCCTGATCTGGATCAAACGTGTCCCCGTGCGGGTGGCTCCTGCCGAGCGCAAGCTACTTGTTTACCGTGGTGCGATGCTTGGTATGGTTGGCATCTGTTTTATGCCTGCCTTGCAGTACTTGCCGCTAGCAGAAGCCACAGCGCTGTATTTTGTATCACCTTTGATTGTCGTGTTGCTTGCCCCCATGGTGTTGCGTGAAAACGTTGGTTTCAAACAATACGCTGCAGTCGGACTTGGCATGATCGGTATGTTGTTCATTGTGAACCCACTGGGTAAAGTTTCAAGCGATCAGAACATTGACTCTGGCATCTCGTTATTTGGCAGTCTGTTGATGCTTGTGTCTGCAACGTGTTACGCCCTGGTGCAGCTGTTAACGCGCAAGTTGGCGCTTCGCATACAAAGCGAACAAATGTTTGCGTATTCGGCGCTGATTTGCTGGTTGCTTGGCTTCGTGGTTTTGATTTTTTGGCGGCCTCCGAACTGGCCCAGCGCGCGCGACACGGTTGAAATGATTTTGATGGGTATAAGTGGAGGTATAGGGCAATTTTTATTGATTTATGCGTTTAAGACGGTGCCAGCCTCTACGCTCGCCCCCTTTAACTATTTTCAACTTGTGCTTGCAGTGATCTTTGGAGAGTTCTTTTTTGCTCAAAGGCCTTCGTTATTATCCTTAACTGGTATTGCTTTGATCGTAACCGCAGGTTTATTGTTAACTCTTCCGATGTTGTTGGCATATTTTCGTGCAAAGCGTGCCTAAGCGATTATGCTGTTTTCGCAGTTTAGGCAACACCTTTGTTGACTTTGTTTGAGGCTTAATCATGAAAACTTATTTTCATCCAAAACAAAAACTGCACCATCCGCGTACCTATTTGTCACGCGGCCAGATGCGTACTCCACAAGAAATCCCAGAGCGCGTTGTTCAAATTTTGAAAGGGATCGCAGCGTTAGGCCTCACTGTGACAGAACCCGAAGATCATGGCCTGCAGCCTTTGTTGGCGATTCATGATGCTGGATATTTGCAGTATCTTGAAACCGCGCATGCGATCTGGAAGCAAACGGGCCCAGATTGGGGCGATGAGGTGATCTCAAATATTTTTGTGCGCTCGCCCAATGCCTTGCGCGGGATTTTGGCTCAGACGGCACGCTATCTGGCAGACGGCAGTTGTCCGGTTGGCCCTGATACCTGGACTTCCTCTTATTGGGCGGCGCAAGCCGCAGTCTCCGCGGCACAGGCGGTTCTAGCAGGTGATCAACAGGCGTACGCGCTCTGTCGCCCGCCCGGCCATCACACCCGTAAAGATGCGGCAGGAGGTTTTTGTTATCTCAACAATGCGGCGATTGCTGCGCAGGTGCTGCGTGCAAAGCATCAACGCGTCGTGATTTTGGATACCGATGTGCATCACGGGCAAGGCGTGCAAGAAATTTTTTACGAACGCGATGATGTTTTTTATATTTCAGTGCATGGTGACCCAATGAACTTTTACCCCGCAACCGCGGGCTTTGATGACGAAGGGGGCGCGGCAAAGGGTCAAGGCTATAACCTGAACTTGCCCATGCCGCACGGCTCAAGCGAAGCGGTATTCTTCAAACAAGTTGAAAAAGCTTTGGCTGCGCTTAACGCCTTCAAGCCCGACGCTCTTGTATTGGCGTTGGGTTTTGATGTGTACAAAGATGATCCACAGTCTAAGGTTGCTGTCACCACCGAAGGCTTTGGACAGCTTGGCAAAATGATTGCAGGGCTAAAGTTGCCCACCGTGGTCGTACAAGAAGGCGGTTATCACCTCGAGACTCTTGCAGTCAACACAGAGAGCTTTTTTAAAGGCTTGTTGGGGCGCTAAACACGCTAGACGCATGGCAGGTCTGTTAGGTTAAAACCCTACAGCTCAGAAAGTTGAGCGTGCCCATTAGCATCTCGACTCGATAAGTTGAGCATACGCATCGATACAATGCACGCTCAACAACAACGCGCTTCTAGCGACCGTGCCGCAAGCGCGAAGCTAGGTGGTTCATTTAGTCTGGCAAGCAGCTTTCGCCGCGAATCAAATCAGCGAAGGTTTCGCGCTGACGGATGACGTGAAATTGTTCGCCATCGACCATGATCTCGGAGGGGCGTGGTCGACTGTTGTAGTTGCCGGCCATGACAAAGCCGTACGCACCGGCCGATTCAATTGCTAGAACATCGCCCTCGGCTAAGGCAAGGTTGCGGCCGCGCGCAAGCCAGTCGGCGCTTTCGCACACGGGCCCGACCACGTCGTACAGAGTTTGCTCGCTCGTGCGCGGCGCAATGGGCAAGACGCCATGCCAAGCCTCGTAAAGTGCCGGGCGCATCAAATCATTCATGGCCGCATCAACAATTGCAAAATTACGAGCCTCGGTGTGCTTAAGGTATTGCACCGTCGTCAGCAACACCCCTGCATTGCCAACCAGTGAGCGACCGGGCTCAAGCACTAACTGCAAATGCCCATAACCACGCGCTTGCAGTTGCGCAAAGACTTTGTCGAGTAACACCTTAGGTGCCAACGGGGTTTCGTCGTCGTAACGAATCCCCAAGCCGCCGCCCAGATCCAGGTGTTTGAGCGCAATGCCTGCCTCTTTGAGTTGATCAATCAACTTGAGTAACTTGTCTAAGGCATCCAGGTAGGGGCTAACCTCAGTAATCTGTGAGCCGATGTGGCAGTCAACGCCAACGACTGAGATGCTCGGCAAAGAGGCGGCTAGCGTGTAGGCGTGCGGCGCCTCTTCGATCGCGATACCGAACTTGTTTTCTTTTAGACCAGTCGAAATATACGGATGTGTTTTGGCATCCACATCTGGATTAACCCTTAGCGAGACGGCGGCAGTTTTGCCAAGAGCCGAGGCAACTTCAGATAAGCGTTTGAGCTCAGGAATCGATTCGACGTTAAAACATTTCACACCAACCTCAAGTGCGGCCTGCATTTCCCAGGCCTGTTTGCCAACGCCCGAAAACACCACTTTGGCCGGATCGGCCCCGGCCGCCAAGACGCGCGCAAGTTCGCCACCAGACACAATGTCAAAGCCGCTGCCAAGGCGGGCGAACTCTTTGAGAACGGCAAGGTTTGAATTGGCTTTCATGCCAAAGCACACTAACACCTCGTGGCCGACGCAAGCCTCTTGGTAAGAGGCCCAAGCGGCAGCCAGCGCACCTCGCGAGTACACATATAACGGTGTGCCCAGCTCTTGGCCAAGCTCGGCAAGCGAAACGCCTTCTGCGCGCAGTTCACCTGCTTGATAGTGAAAAAACGGTGCGCCCGTAGGCGTGGCAAGTTGAGCGGTCATGTTGTGGCTATGGGTATTCAAGGTTTGGCACGCGATTTAGGTAACAATGCAGTCAAGACGCACGCGGCGAGAAAAGGTATCGAGGTAGCAGTTTAAAGCGTGGCGAGCGGCTTAATCAATGACAACTGGCGCTGGGGTCAGCAGTAAATCTTCGTCAAAAAATGGCACCACCATGTCTTGTTCGTCTGGCATGATTCCGTACATTGAAAAGGGAGTCGTGTACGGACGTATTGCAGCGGGTTTGACGGGCAAATACAGCGGGCCTTTAAAGCCACAGCCTGCGGCAACCAACACGGCAAGTGTCAGCATCGCTACAATGCGAGCACTTTGGTGATTGTCGGTTTTGCTGATCACTGCGCGCTCCGTCAAACGTGAGGATAAGGATTATGAACGATACTGAATTTCATGCTCGGGTGACCGCACTGTTAGATGCAATCGAAGCCCAAGCCGACCACTGGTTTGATCAACTCGACCTTGACGTTGAAACCAAACGCCAAGGAAATGTACTCAATCTGATTTTTGAAAACGGCCATCAAGTCGTGATCAATAGTCAGGCACCGCTGCACGAAATGTGGCTCGCTGCCAGGAGCGGCGGCTTTCATTATCGTTTTGACGGCGAACACTGGAAAGATACTCGCGGTGGTGCCGACCTGCACGATACTTTATCTCAGGTTTGTTCAGATGCGACAGGCAAACCCTTGACTGTCGTGTTTTAGTTAGCCAGGGCCGGATTGGTACGGTTAGTTTCAATATTATTTAAAAAGTCGCCCAACGAGTCATTCTTTTCGCCAGTGCCTAGCTTCATGATGGCCTGACCCGGCGGAAACTCGCTGAAATACATGTTGCCGCCCTCAATAATCAAGCCCTCAGGTGGGGGCGGTCGCTTTTGTTCAGGAAACCCTTTGAGCGCGTTTTGCATATAGCCTAGCCAGACTGGCAACGACGCACCGCCACCGGTTTCGCGTGAGCCCAGCGATTTGGGCTGGTCATAGCCCATCCAAGCCACACCCACCAGTTGTGGGGTGTAACCCGCAAACCAGGCATCCACAGAGTCGTTGGTTGTGCCCGTTTTGCCTGCCAAATCGCCTCGCTTCAGGACTTGTCGTGAACGCGCCGCAGTCCCTGAGGTAGCGACTCCGCGTAGCAGGTCATCCATGACATAGGCGGTACGGGCATCAATCGCACGCGCAGCTGAGTCGCCGGCGATGGTTGGCCGAGCCTGCATGATGACTTGGCCGCTGGCATCTGTGACTCGATCAATGAGAAAAGGCGTAATTCGGTAGCCGCCATTGGCAAAGACCGAGAACCCAGCAGCCAGTTGCATGGGGGTCACGGCCCCCGAGCCCAGAGCCATGGGCAGGTATGCCGGGTGACGTGCTTTGTCAAAACCGAAGCGTGCAATGTAGTCTTGCGCATACTTTGGCCCGATCGACTGCAAAATTCGGATCGACACCATGTTTTTAGAGCGCGCAATGGCCTCGCGCATCGTCAGTTTGTCGTCGTATTGCCCACCGTAGTTTTTTGGCGACCAGGCTTTAGAGCCTGTTTGCTCGGCGGTAAGCTCAAAGGGCTGATCAGA
This sequence comes from Alcaligenaceae bacterium, assembly GCA_947378965.1. Lineage (GTDB taxonomy): Bacteria > Pseudomonadota > Gammaproteobacteria > Burkholderiales > Burkholderiaceae_B > Zwartia. The sequence goes on from CANCMG010000044.1 coordinate 19,272, forward strand.
AATCACCGTACTTGGGGTTAAACCACGTTCAAGGGCGGCGGCATAGATGAAGGGCTTGAACGATGAACCGGGTTGGCGCCAGGCTTGAGTTACCCGGTTAAAGTTGCCGTGATAGAAGTCAAACCCGCCGACCATTGCTCGGATTGCACCGTCTTGCGGAATCATCGAGATAAAGGCGGACTGCACCGTGGGCAGGTTCAGGATCTCCCAGTACTCTACGGTTTTGTGCAGGTAAACGACCGAGCCGCGTTGCAGGCGCAAGTCGTTAGGCGCTTTGGGATTGAGCGCACGGGCGATGACACTCAGTGCTCTTTTATCTTTAATCGAAATGATATCGGTTGAGCTGCGGGCGACCCTCACCTCCTCGGGTTTGACCGACAGCACCACGCCAATTAGCATTTCGGTGCGGTCCGGATGTTTGTCAAACACCCCATCTAAAAACTCATCGAGCTTAGCCGCATCATTTTCAATACCAGCCGGCATGGTTAACTGCGCTTCTGGCCCCGGGTAAGGTGCTCGGCGTGTGTAATCGAGTACACCTTCGCGCAGTGATTCGTAGGCCCACTGCTGATCTTTTGATTGGATTGTGGTGTAGACATTTAAGCCGCGTGAGTAAACGTTATCGGGATAGACGCTAATCATCAACTGCCGTGCGAGCTCAGAAACGTATTCGCCGTGTACTGAAAATCCACCGGCGGGGGTGCCTTCGGCGGATTTAATGATCACAGGCTGATCCAAGGCCTTTTTGTATTCGGCATCAGTGAGATAGCCCAACGAGTGCATACGGCCCAACACGTAACGCTGTCGCAGCACCGCGCGAGGCTTGTTAGCGATCGGGTTAAAACGCGAGGGAGCCTTAGGGATACCAGCGAGCAGGGCGGCGTCTGCCGGCGTGATCTCTGACAGAGACTTGCCTAAATAGGTACGTGAGGCTGCAGCAAAACCATAGGCTCGGTTACCTAAATAAATCTGATTGAGGTAAAGCTCAAGAATCTGGTCTTTGCTAAGGTTGGCTTCAATCTTGAACGTCAGTAGTAGCTCGTAAAACTTGCGCGAGTAGGTTTTTTCAGAGGAAAGATAAAAATTACGGGCAACCTGCATGGTGATCGTGCTGGCACCTTGGGTTTTTTGCATGGAGATTAGATTGGTCAGCCCTGCACGAACCACCCCAACCCAGTCGACGCCGCCATGTTGATAAAAACGGTCGTCTTCGGCCGACAGAACGGCCGATTTCATCACATCGGGGATCTCGTTAAAGCGTAGTACGTTGCGGCGCTCTTCACCGAATTCGCCGATCATGACTTTGTCGGCGGTAAAGATGCGCAGAGGCACACGCGGACGGTAGTCTGTCATGGCCGTTAGTTCAGGCACATTAGGCCAGGCAAGCGCAAGCGCCATGCTAAATAGCAGGGCGCCACACAGGGCTAAACCCGCCGACAAAATCGAAAGTTTAAGAAAAAACCCAATGATCCAAGAGCCGCGCCGTTTGGGCTCGTCGGGTTCGTCGTCGTCGCGCGTGTCGGAAAATTTGCTCATTACGAGGCATTTTAACGGAATGCGCAGAAATTCTCCCCATTTAGGGGGATGAGAGCACTAGTTTTTAGCGACTTTTGCACGAGAGAGTTTGAGGCGCGCGGCGGTCAATGGGATAATCACGCTATGAATAACGCATTGACCCCCGAACCGCAGCACGGCGTCGGCCTAAATCTCACGAACCCGGAGCAGGAATTACCTGCGCCCCAGAGCGCTTGGGCAAACCACACCCCCGTCTTTTTGGTCGGAATGATGGGCGCGGGCAAAACCACGATCGGTAAAAGTCTGGCAAAAGCGCTGCACCGCGAGTTTCTTGATCTTGACCACGAACTCGAAGCGCGCTGCGGTGTACGTATTCCGACTATTTTTGAGATCGAAGGCGAAGCGGGTTTTCGCAAGCGCGAGTGTCAAGTGTTAGACGATTGCACATTGCGACCTGGGCTGGTGATGGCCACGGGTGGTGGCGCCGTGATGGCCTTAGAAAACCGCAAGGCGTTACGTACCCGCGGTGTGGTGATTTATCTGAGAGCGAACGTTGATGAGCTGTATCGCCGAACCAGTCGCGATCGCAACCGGCCGCTGTTGGCAACGCCTGATCCGCGCGGCACCTTGCGTAATTTGCTCGAATTACGCGAGCCCTTTTATCGTGAGGTTGCCGATATTGTGATGGATACGGGGTCGAACTCGGTGGCGCAATTGGTGGCACAACTCGTCGAACGCCTCAAACAGATCGATAAGGCGATTGACCAACAGGCTCGACGCCACCCCGAAAATTCTTCAGAGAACATGCGGGCAGATTTCACAGCCAGTCATCCACCAGAGAACAAGCCATGCACACCGTAGATGTCGCGACCCCAGGCGGCCAGTATCCAATTCGTATCGCCCCAGGGCGTCTTGAGTCGTTGGCCCAAACGATCCCGTCTGATGCCTCCTCAATCGTGTTAATCACCAACCCGGTCATTCAACGCCTGATGGGCGAGCGCGTGACTCAAATCCTGGCGCAAACAGGCAAACGGCTTGTGCCGGTGCTCTTGCCTGATGGCGAAGCTTATAAAACGCTAGACACGCTGAACTTGATTTTTGATGCCATGCTTGCCGCGCAACTTGATCGGCGCACGGTCATCGTTGCCTTGGGTGGTGGCGTGATTGGCGACATGGCTGGGTTTGCTGCCGCCGTCTATCAACGCGGAGTGCGGTTTGTGCAAGTGCCCACGACCTTGCTCTCGCAAGTGGATTCCTCTGTTGGCGGCAAAACAGCGGTAAATCATCCGCTGGGCAAAAACATGATCGGGGCGTTTTATCAGCCGATCGCCGTCGAGATCGATACCAGTGTGCTCAACACGCTACCTGATCGCGAAATGTCTGCTGGCTTAGCTGAAGTGATCAAGTACGGTTTGATTCTTGACCCAGATTTTTTTGAGTGGTGCGAAAAAAGTGTAGCTGGCTTGCGCGCGCGCGATCCTGAACTCTTAGCAACTGCGATTCGTCGTTCGTGCGAATTTAAAGCCTGGGTCGTTTCAAAAGACGAGCGCGAAACCGGCTTGCGTGCGATTTTGAATTTAGGCCATACGTTCGGTCATGCGATTGAAGCGGGCCTGGGGTACGGCGAGTGGTTACATGGCGAAGCCGTTGGCTGCGGTCTGGTGATGGCTGCTGATTTGTCGGCAGAGCTGTTTGGTTTTTCGCAGGCTGATGTGCAACGCGTGCGGGCCTTAGTGCGCGCGATTGGTTGCCCGATACTTGGGCCTCGACTTGGCGGCGTTGACCACTGGATGCAGCTGATGCGCGGCGACAAAAAAACCGAAGCGGGTGAAATCAATTTTATTTTGATGCCAAAAATTGGTGAAACTATTCGTCGTGCGGCACCCGCCGAGTTAGTGGCGAAGGTGATTTTGCGCAATACCGCCTAAAGTGCGCATTGGCTGCCCCCGATTATCATGTCGCGTCAGTGCGGTTGATGCTAAGCGAGGATTGTTAGGTTATGGCTCAGCGCTAATAGAGCGCGCGTTTGACTGGCTCGCATCGCTGACTGAGCCGCCTACAAGGGACAACACACAATGATTGAACAGGCTGTCTACGCGTCTAAATCAGAGCAAAGCCAAGGTCGCCGGTATCAAGAGCCTGCACCTTCTAATCGCAGCGAGTTTCAGCGCGATCGCGATCGCATTGTGCACGCAGGTGCCTTCAGACGACTCGAATATAAAACGCAAGTTTTTATCAATCATGAAGGTGATCTGTTTCGTACACGGCTCACGCACTCTCTTGAAGTGGCGCAGATTGCCCGCGTGCTGGCCCGCAGTTTGCGCTTAAGTGAAGACTTAACTGAGGCGATCGCCCTCGCCCATGATTTGGGCCACACACCCTTTGGTCATGCGGGCCAAGACGAATTGAATGCCTGCATGCGTGAGTTGGCCCCCGAGGCGGGTGGGTTTGAACATAATCTGCAAAGTCTGCGCGTGGTGGATGAACTTGAAGAGCGTTACGCAGCGTTTAACGGACTCAACCTGTGCTTTGAAACGCGTGAAGGGATTTTGAAGCATTGTTCGCTCGCGCACGCAAAGCGTCTGGGCGATGTCGGACAGCGCTTCATCGATCGCACACAACCCTCGCTTGAAGCGCAGTTAGCAAATTTGGCGGATGAAATCGCCTATAACAATCACGACATTGATGATGGCTTGCGATCGGGCTTGTTGACGCTTGAGCAATTACAAACAGTGCCGATTTTTGCGCGCCACTATGGGCAAGCGTCAAAAACATGGCCCGACTTGGTGACACGACGCTTAGTCTCAGAAACGATTCGAAGCATGATTAACACCTTAATCACCGACGTGACGCAAACCACTTCGACCAAGTTAGCTCAGGCGCAGCCCGCTGATGCACAGGCTGCACGGCGTTGTGGGCCGCTCGTAGCATTTTCAAGTGACCTCAGGCACGAGGCCGATGCGCTTAAAAAATTCTTGTTTGAAAATTTGTATCGTCACTATAAAGTGATGCGTATGACCAATAAGGCGCGTCGGATCGTGCGCGAGTTATTTAGTGCGTTTGTTCAAGAGCCGCGTTTGTTACCGCCGGATTACTGGCATGATGATAAAACTGTTCAGGCGCGGGCGATTTCGGATTACATTGCAGGCATGACCGATCGGTATGCGATTCGCGAGCATCATCGCTTGTTTCGGATGGGCGAACAGTTTGATTAACGCGAAGGTTGAGCGCACGTCTCGATCGCTGCTAGGATAGAGAGGTGGCATGTTCGCCGAGTTCGGTCAGCACACAGTATAGAGAGGATCACGTGAAACACTTTAAACCGCTCGCTAGTCTTCAATACCCGCTTCGGGCTCGCGCGAGCCTGCTCGCGGTGGCCTTGGTTGTGTTGACAGGCCTTGCCGCCTGTTCGCAGCGTGCGGCACCGATTAGCAATGCTGGCAATGTTGGCAGTGGTTCAAACGAGAGTGGTCCCGTGGCAATGGCGATGCCGATCGCAGCGCCGGGCGATTTTTCTGACTCGTCTGTGACAGGTACACCCTTAGTTGAAAACGCGCCGGCACCTTTTGCCACGTCAGTGACCCAGCCCAGTACCGAGCAAAGTCACTCGGCAGTGATCGTCTCTGGCGGCCCTGCTAACTTGGGTGAACTTAAACTTTCGCTTGTTCAAAACTGTACCCCAACCCGTTCGGGCAATACTTGCAATCTTGTCTTTGTTGAGGCCCGCGCAGGGCAAGATGCGGCGGCATTGACGCGCGACTATTTCAGTCGCACTGGTGACGAAGCTACACCGCGCGCAAGCGTCGAAAGCACGTGTTCACCAGGCTGGGTGGCTTCGGTGGTGTCGCAACAAGGCTCCGTTCAAGGCGGCGGCACCTTACGCGCGTACGCTGCCGTGTGTGGCCATCCTAATGCAAACAGTGCTTTGACAGCAGCGTTCAATATTTGTGACGGCCGCACGCAAGGCGGCTGCAGAAAATCCAGCCAAGTGACTGTGCTGTGGGGGCGTTGGTCAGCAGACCAGCCGGGCGCTGGCACTGGCGAGCCAGGCAAACCACTTGATGCGTCTGGCTTAAGTGGCGGGCTTCGTTGCGAGTCAAGGTTGCCCTTATTTGAGTCGGCACGCTGCGGTAGCAATGCCGCGTCGCAATTAAGATTTTTTGGTTTGCCGTAACGCGCGAGAGCAGCGTGCTTAAGCGCTAGACGCGCTGTGACAGCAATGCGACAACCCCAACGCGCGACTACTCTAACGACAGAGCGGGCGCTTGGAGAAACTAGACCCGCTGCCGCTTTAACACTGGCGCCAAGTAATGACCGGTGTGGCTCGCTGCGGTGCGCGCAATCAGTTCGGGCGTGCCCTGTGCCACAATCGTGCCGCCACCGTCGCCGCCTTCCGGGCCCATATCAATGACCCAGTCAGCTGTTTTGATGACATCAAGATTATGCTCAATGACCACCACCGTGTTGCCCGCCTCGACCAGTTGGTTGAGCACTTCGAGCAGCAAGGCGATATCCTGAAAATGCAGCCCGGTTGTGGGTTCATCCAAAATATAAAACGTGCGACCAGTACTGCGACGTGACAGTTCAAGTGATAGCTTGACCCGTTGCGCCTCACCGCCCGACAGTGTTGTGGCGCTTTGTCCCAAGCGTAAATACGACAGGCCCACGTCCATCAGGGTTTGCAGTTTGCGGGCAATCGAGGGCACCGCTTCAAAATACACTAGCGCTTGTTCAACCGTTAATTCGAGCACCTCGGTAATGTTGCGCCCTCGATAACGAATCTCAAGCGTCTCGCGGTTATAGCGTTTGCCGACACATACGTCGCAAGGGACATACATGTCAGGCAAAAAGTGCATTTCAACTTTCACGACGCCATCGCCTTGACAGGCTTCACAGCGACCACCTTTGACGTTAAAGCTAAAGCGTCCTGGGTCATAGCCACGCGTGCGCGCCCCGGGCGTGCCGGCGAAGAGCTCACGAATCGGTGTGAATAACCCAGTGTAGGTGGCGGGATTGCTGCGTGGTGTGCGACCAATCGGACTTTGATCGACGCTGATGATTTTGTCGAAATGTTCAAGCCCAGTCAGACCCGCATAGGGAGCGGGCTCGCTTTGCGCGTGGTGCAAGGCGCGCGACATGACAACCGCAAGTGTGTCGTTGATGAGTGTGGATTTGCCCGAGCCCGAGACTCCGGTGACACAGATGAACTTACCCGCAGGGATACGCAGCTCAACGGACTTCAAGTTGTTGCCTCGGCAACCCGTAAGCGTCAGCCACGCTTGCTCTTCGTTTAATGGACGACGTTTTGGGATCGCAATCGCTCGTGTGCCACTCATGTACTGGCCAGTGACCGACGCAGGATTTTGTTCAATTTGCGCGGGCGTACCTTGCGCCACAATTTGCCCACCGTGCTCGCCGGCACCCGGGCCCATATCGATGACCCAGTCTGCTTGCCGGATCATATCCTCGTCGTGCTCAACCACAATCACACTGTTTCCTAAATCACGCAGGTGGTGCAGTGTGGCAATTAAGCGATCGTTATCGCGCTGGTGCAGGCCGATAGAGGGTTCGTCCAGCACATACATCACACCAGTCAGCCCTGAGCCAATCTGACTGGCAAGCCTGATACGTTGTGCTTCGCCACCTGAAATCGTATCGGCACTGCGATCCAGCGATAAATAATTTAAGCCGACATTATTTAAAAAACTTAAGCGTGCTTCGATCTCGCGCACGATGCGTTGGGCAATTTCTTGACGCGCGCCCGTCAAGCGCAAGTCTTGAAACCATTTCAGGCATTGCGAAAGGGGTTGCGCTTCAACTTCATAAATCGCCAAACCCCGTTCTTGCCATTGCTGCGCCTCGGGGGTACCCGCCAACGCTTTCGGTGGCGCGATACGTTCGTCGCCAATGCGCACGTGACGCGCCTCGGCACGCAGACGCGAGCCTTGGCACGCCGGACAGGTTTGTACCGCACGGTATTTGCCAAGCTCTTCGCGCACGGCTGACGAGTCGGTGTCTTTCCAGCGACGCTCAAGGTTTGGAATCACGCCTTCAAAGGGGTGTCGCTTGACGCTGCTGCGACCTTTTTCATTCAGGTAAAAAAACGGTAGCTCTACCTCTCCAGAACCGTGCAACACGATCTGGCGGATCTCTTCAGGTAAGGTTTCCCAGCTGGTTTCAATATCAAACTCATAATGCGTGGCTAAACTTGAGAGCATTGAAAAGGTAAACGCGTTGCGCTTATCCCAGCCACGGATGGCGCCCGAGCCCAAACTCAACTCTGGAAACGCCACCACCCGTTTTGGATCAAAAAAGCCAACATGCCCCAAGCCATCACAGCTAGAACAGGCGCCCACTGGGTTATTAAAGCTGAACAGACGTGGCTCAAGCTCGGGCAGGCTGTGACTACAGACCGGACAGGCGTAGCGGCTTGAAAACAAGTGCTCTTGGTTGGTGTCCATATCAAGCGCGATGACGCGCCCCTGCGCCAGCGTTAAGGCTGTTTCAAAGCTTTCGGCCAGTCGCTGTTTACTTTCTGGCTTGATGCGCAAACGATCAATCACCACGTCGATGTCGTGCTTCTCGTTTTTGTTGAGCTCGGGCATGCTATCCAAGTCAACCATTTCGCCGTTAACTCTGACTCGCACAAAACCTTGCGCCTGCAAACTCGCGCACTCATCCTCAAAACTGCCTTTACGGGTGCGCGCCACGGGCGCCAAAATCGCGAGGCGCCGCTCTGCGGGCCAGGCCAGCACGGTATCGACCATTTGACTGACATTTTGCGCAGCGAGTGGCAAGCCGTGCGAGGGGCAATAGGGGGTACCTACCCTGGCAAATAGCAGGCGCAGATAGTCGTGGATCTCGGTAATCGTGCCCACGGTTGAGCGCGGGTTGTGCCCTGCCGCCTTTTGCTCGATTGAAATGGCGGGCGACAGCCCTTCGATTAAATCGACATCAGGCTTATCCATGAGCTGCAAAAACTGGCGCGCGTAGGCCGACAAACTTTCAACGTAGCGGCGCTGCCCCTCGGCATACAGAGTATCAAAGGCAAGCGATGACTTACCTGAGCCCGACAAGCCTGTGACCACCACTAATTTGTGGCGAGGCAGGTCAAGTGACACGTTTTTGAGGTTATGAGTGCGAGCACCCCGAATACGAATGTCTTCCATGTGGCCTATGCTGAGTTGTGTATTTCTGTTGTTGCGACGTTTACGCAAGGCAACTTGGTACTATAACGCCCTGACACTACCGCAGCCTACCCGCCCACCACTTTGAAGCAAGAGTTTGATGTCTGACCCCCAGTCGTTGTCCTTGACCCCTACCGAGCGTCGCGCAAGTTTTGCGCTTGCGGGCTTGTTTGCAGCGCGCATGTTGGGGTTGTTTTTGCTGTTACCCGTGTTCGCGGTGGCAGCTCTTAGTGTGTCCGGCGGCGATGATCCGGCGCGGGTTGGCCTGGCGTTGGGCATGTACGGTCTGACGCAGGCCTGTATGCAAATCCCCTTTGGTTTGGCTTCCGATCGCTGGGGGCGGCGTCCCGTGGTGTTAGTTGGGCTGTTTTTGTTTGTCTTGGGTAGTGTGATCTGCGCACTTTCGAACGATATTTTCTGGATCACGATCGGCCGTGCAGTACAGGGCTCGGGGGCAATTTCGGCGGCAATCACGGCGTGGTTGGCCGATGCCACCCGACCCGAGGTGCGTACCCGCGCGATGGCAATGGTGGGCGGCTCGATTGGGCTGTCATTTGCCCTGGCCTTGGTTGCGGCCCCCCTGATTGTGGGCGCCGGCGGCTTGGCAGGGTTGTTCTGGAGCATCGCCTTACTTGGGGTGGTGTGCCTGGCGGTGGCTCGGTTTGTGGTGCCAGTTGTACCCTTGGCTGCTAAGCCGGTACAGCCTGCCCGGGCAATGCAAGTGTTTACTCACATTGATTTATTGCGTTTAAATTTTGGCGTGTTTTGTTTGCATTTAATTCAGGTGGCGATGTTTGTGGTGGTGCCACCCCTGTTTATTAAGCTGGGTGGCTTAAGCTCGGCCGAGCTGTGGAAAGTTTACCTGCCCGTGATTTTTGGTTCGTTTATTTTCATGGTGCCGGTGATTTTTGTCGCTGAAAAGAAGCGCGCACATCGTGCGATGCTGCGTTTAGCGGTTGCAGGTTTGGTCGTGGTGTTCGCGTTATTGCCTTGGGCAAGCCAAGGTTTTTATCTGTTAGCCGCAGGGCTGACTGCATTTTTTGTGATGTTTAACGTGCTTGAAGCGTTGCAACCGTCACTGGTGTCGCGCGTCGCACCGCCCGAGCTTAAGGGCTTGGCGCTGGGGTTTTACAACACCGCCCAAGCCGCTGGCTTGTTTTTGGGTGGCAGCTTAGGTGGCGTCTTAGTGGTTTGGGGCGGTGCCAGTGCGGTGTTTTGGGCCGCCTGCGCCTTGTCGGCGCTTTGGTTGTTGGTGACTTGGGGCCTGCGGCCCCTTGGCGGTAAACATTGAAACTGCTTCGTTGCCACGCTTCATCAACGCCGCTAGGCAAACCGCCGTACCTTTGTTCAGCACTGGTCTCTCAGAAAAACAGAAGTTTATTCGGCTTGAATCCCCGCAGCCTGAACAACCTTAGCCCAGCGTTCAAGATCCTGGGTTAAATACGCCCTGAACTCTGCAGGTGAATTGCCACTGGGCGTGGCGCCTAAATCCTTCATTCGCTTAATCACTTCGGGTTGCTTGAGCGCCACGTTCATCGCTGCATTCAGTTTATTGACGATAGCCTCGGGCGTGCCGGCGGGTGCCAACAGACCTACCCACGGTGCGGTTTGCTCAAAGTCTTTGTAGCCCGACTCATCCATGGTGGGCACGCCCGGAAACTCTGGCATCGGTTTGCTGGTGCCAACGGCTAAGACCTTTAAACGCTTGTCGGCAACCATATTGGCAATGCCAATCATTGGATAAAACATAAACGACACGCGTCCTGCCATCACTTCGGTGAGCGCTGGTGCATTGCCACGAAACGGCACGTGCAGCATCTTGACCCCAGCAACCGTGGCCATTAAGGCCCCGGCCAAATGGGCTGAACCACCGTTGCCAGCTGAGCCATAGCTAATGCTATCGGGGCTTTTTTTGGCCGCCGCAACTAAATCAGCAACAGTTTTGTAAGGCGTATCAGGGGCGGTGACCACCACCAAAGGCAATACTGCGCCTAAAGAAATTGGCGTAAAGTTTTCGAGTGGATCGTATTCGGCCTTTTCTTTGAGCAGCACGCGATTGACGTTGTGCGACAGCGACGCAAACAACAGTGTGTAGCCATCGGGGTTGGCCTTCGCGACTTCTTTGGTGGCGATCAGCGAGTTGGCGCCGGTGCGGTTTTCGACCACCATGGATTGCCCAAGCGTACCCGACATGTGTTGCGTCACAATTCGACCAATCACATCAGCTGGGCCACCGGCCGCAAAGCCAACTAAGACTTTGATGGTTTGATTGGGATACGTGGTGGTTTGCGCGATGGCTGCGGATCCAAATACACACAGCAGACTTAGCAAGAGGGAGGCGGTCGTTTTTTTCATGTGTGGTTTAAGCCGCCATTGGAAAATACCGATCTGCCATCACCTGACAGCGCTTGATAAAGCGATGCTCATCAGGGGTGTAATCGGCGACGGCGTTGTGAATCGTGCCCATGTTGTCCCACATCAGCACGTCGCCTGCTGTCCAAAGATGGCGATAGCGAAACTGTGGCTGCAACTGATGCTCAAATAAAAAGTTCAGGATCTCGTCGCTTTCTTTTTCGGGCAACTCGTTAATCCGCATCGCATAACCAGGGTTGGCATACAGAATCTTTTCGCCTGTAATCGGGTGCGTTAAAAAAATGGGGTGCGACACTGGGGGCTTGGCTTTTAACTGCGCCTCAGTTAGTGGTGGGCGCGTGCAGCCTGGCTGCTTGCGCATGTTTTCCCAAAACTTATTAAAGTCGTGCAGCACGGTCATGCCCTCGAGTTTCTTTTTTAACTCGTTGGGCAGCGCAACGTAGGCAGCCCGCATATTTGAAAACTCGGTATTACCCAGCGGCTTGCCATCACGGTGAGGGATTTCAAGGCCGTACAGCACGTTGGTAAAGGCGATCATCTTGCTATAAGACATATCGGTGTGCCAGTCTTGGCCGGCGTCAGCCAAGCCCAAGGGCTTGCCGTCGACTTTTTTGTTCGACAAAATCATCACTTCGGGGATACCTGGGTCTTGATACATATTGGCCACGTTGACCTCAAGCGTGCCAAACGTGCTGCTAAAGGCTTTGAGCTGCGCCGAGGTGAGGGTTTGCTTCGAAAACCACAAGACACCGTGTTTGCCCAACAGGCCTTCGATGGTTTTGTATTGTTCTTGTGACAAGGGTTGCGAAAGGTCGATGTTGTCGACGCGGGCGCCTAGGCCTTGTCCGCTTGGGGTCGCTTGAATCATGGGGCTATCCGATCGTTTGAGTTTAGAACCGCTTTAAATAATATACTCTGTCGAACGCAAAAGAGGCGCCTCCGGTCATTCGCCTCGGCACCCAAGCCTTAGGATCTCGGAGTTTAGGAATCTTGTTATCTGGCTTGTTTGGCGCTTTGGGGTCAATTTACGTGCGGCTGGTTATCAGAACCGTACTCAGGATGGTTTTGGGCGGTTTTTAGGTCAAAACCTGCCGTAAACTGTCTGCTATGCGTAGTTTTGCGTCTAGCACTGGCGCGCAGCCAGGGGCATGATGGCGCTTGGTACGGGCCCGCTCGGGCATCGATGAATAAAGTTTTTAAGGAGCTCGGCATGGCCTCGGTCAATAAAGTTATTTTGATGGGTAATCTTGGACGCGACCCCGAGGTGCGTTACAGCCCTGACGGCGCGGCCGTATGCAATGTATCGATTGCCACCACCAGCAGCTGGAAAGACAAAACTTCGGGCGAGCGCCGCGAAGAAACTGAATGGCACCGCGTGGTGTTTTACAACCGCTTAGCTGAAATCGCTGGCGAGTATTTGAAGAAAGGTCGCCCTGTGTACGTTGAGGGCCGCATCAAAACCCGTAAATGGCAAAACAAAGAAGGCGTTGATCAATACACCACCGAAGTTGTGGCTGACAACATGCAGCTGCTAGGTGGGCGTGACGGTGGCGACGGTGGTGCCTCGGGAGGTAACGAAGGCGGTTCAGGTGCACCACGTCCAGCAGCCCGCACTCAACAAGCCTCACGCCCTGCTGCACCCGCAGCCGGTGGCGCAAACCTGTCTGACATGGATGACGATATTCCGTTTTGAGGCAGGTATTTTGTCAGCGTAAGTAAATCTGGCGGAGTCATTAATTTGACTCCGTTTTTTCTTGTTCGCATTTTAATGGGGGGTTCTTGAAAACTCCTCCAGTAGCTTATACAGAAGGAAAAGGCATGGCCTCTGAAGCAATTTGGCTTTCATACGATCTTGGGATTAGAGGGGATTATGAATCGCTCTATGCATGGCTTGATCAGCACGATGCCAAGGAGTGCGGAGACAGTCTTGCGTTTTTCAAATACGAGTACACCCACGACTTAAAAACTGAATTGAAACTAGACCTAGAAAAAGCCATCGATACGAAAACCAAAAAAATCCGTATTTATATAATCTGGATGCAAGAGGGTAAACAAAAGGGTGGGTTCCTGTTTGGAGGTCGAAAAGCATCCCCGTGGTTTGGGCATAGCAGTATCGAAACCCAAGACGATGAGCTTTAATCGATGTCGCAGCGAATACTGGTTGACACTGGGGTTTGGTACGCGATGTTTGCAAAAAGCGATCAACATGCCTCAGCGCTTGAACAAAAAAGTGAGTTTTTAGATTCCCCTTATCGCGTCATTGTTCCGTGGCCAACCATTTATGAAGCGTTGCGTACGCAATTCGTAAAGAAACCATTAGCCTTGGGGCGCTTTGAAGACTATTTGAAAAAAACGAATGTCGAATTTCTTGAAGCCGAGTGTTACCGCGATGACGCATTTGACGAGACCTTCGAACTGTCGCTGCGTAAAAACAGACCAATTAGCATGGTGGATTGCCTGCTGCGGCGAATCATGAGCGATGCTAAGGTATTGGTGGATGGATTCATCACATTTAACGCCAATGACTTTCGTGACGTTTGTTTCGCTAGAAACATTGCAATGCTCTAACACGAGGCTCTTTTAACGCGTTCGCTCTGCGCAAACGCATTTAACTGCTGCGAGTAGGCCGAGTTGTTGCTATGCTTGACTAACAAAAAAATCAGGAGATGTTATGAACGCCTCCCTCCCCCCTGGGGAGTGAGGGTGACAGAAAAGCAGAGAGCCCTCGCTTTACCTAACGGCATCTAAGTGCCAAAGTGGAGTTTCTTAATTCAACCACAAACGGTAATGAGGGCTCGATATGAAGATTACGACAATTGGACTGGATATTGCAAAGAAATTTTTTCAATTGCATTGGGTAGATATGACAACAGGCGAAGTTCATCGCAAGCAGCTCAAGCGCGAACAGATGGCAGAGTTTTTTGCCAACTGTGAGCCGAGCGTGGTCGCGATGGAAGCTTGTGGGAGCGCGCATTACTGGGCCCGCAAGTTGTCAGGGTTTGGTCACGAGGTCAGACTGGTCGCGGCGCAGTTTGTGCGACCGTTTGTTAAAACTAACAAGACCGATGCGGCCGATGCACGGGCGATCTGGGAAGCCGCACAGCGCCCTGAGATGAGGTTTGTTGCGATCAAGACCGAGGGCCAACAAGGCGTACTGACGCTGCACCGCCTGCGAGAGCAGATGGTTAAGTTTCGCACGATGCAAACCAATCAGCTGCGTGGTCTGCTCTATGAGTTTGGTGTGGTGTTGCCAGTTGGACGCGCTAAAGGTATGCCTGCCGCGCTCGAGGCGCTTGGCGAACTCGAGGATTCCTTGCCTGCCATGGTGATTGACGCGCTGCGCCAACAGATGACTCGTATCCAAAAGCTGAGCGACGATATCGCGGATATAGAGAAGAAACTCACGCTCTGGAAAAAAGAAGAGCGTTCGGCAGTAAAAATCATGGAAATACCTGGTGTGGGGATACTCACCGCCACTGCAGCTGTTGCCACGATGGGCGATTCGGG
>CANCMG010000045.1 GCA_947378965.1 Alcaligenaceae bacterium
ATGCGCCGCGATATCAGCCTCAGGGCGCACGCGGTAGGCTTTTTCTAGGTACTGAACCGCCGTCACATAGTCGCCAAGTCGAAACTTGATCCAACCCATGCTGTCCATAATGAAAGGATCGTTTGGAGCAATCTCAAGTGCCCGTGTAATCAGCCTGAGGGCTTCGGGCAAACGCTGATTGCGATCGGCCAACGAGTAGCCCAAGGCGTTGTATGAATGGGCATGCCCGGGATCTAGCGCGATCACTTCACGCAACAAGCGCTCGGTATCATTGAGCCGTTGATTGCGCTCGTACATCATCGCTAATTCATATTTAATTTCAACGGTGTCAGGTAGGCGCTCGTTGGCAGCCTCGAGGCGCTTAATCGCTTCAAGCGGGCGATTGGCCTCGCGCAACAGCTGGGCGCCAGCAGAGGCTGTCAACACCTCTTCTTCGAGTGATTGAGGGTCGCTTGCATCAAGCAAGGCCACTGCCTCATCGACACGCCCTTGTTGAGCGCGAATCGCCGCCTGACGCACGCGTGCATTGTGACGCGCCGCAGGCTCTTGGATGTTGTCGAGCAAGCTCACTGCGTCATCAAAAAAACCTTGGTCCTGGGCGATTCGCGACAAAAGCTGGTACGCATCGACTAACCCCGAGCCCTCATCGCTTGCACCCTCAGGCAGGCCCGACTGACGCTGTTTTTGTCGGCTGACATACTGCTCAAGCAGGCTGCGCGAATCGGTTAAGCGCTTGGCACGATAGGCGATCTGCCCCTGCATAAACAGCAGGTCAACATCCTCTGGTTCGAGCTTGGCCATGGCCACAAGCTCAGCCATTGCCAAATCAAATTCGCGGCGCTCTGCCCACTGCGTGGCCAACAATAGGCGCAGTCGTCGTGCTTTGGGATGCGCCGCTGCAAAGCCCTGCGCATCGCGAAAAGCTTGCTGCGCATCAACCGCCAAACCGTACTCGAACACCCGCATGGCGGCATCTTCGGATCGAGGGGCCACGTTTAACGCCGCCTTGGCCGCACTGAGCGCGCGCGGTGCATCGCCCGCCGCACGTGCTAGGTCTGAAATCGCGATGTGTGCCGGCAGCGTGTCGCGCGCCTGACTCTCTTGAAGCACGCTGATTAAAATCGCCAAGCCCGCTCGCTTGTCTGGCACACGCCCCAATACCGCCATGGCTTGCCCGATCGCTGCAGTTTTGTCGCGAGCTTCGTCAATTTGTTTGCGCAGCGCCGTGGTCAAACCGCTTGTCTGCCCCGAAGCGGCAGACAGCGTCATCTCGGTCGACAACGCCTCTGCATCATTGGGCTCAAAGCGCAACCACAGACGTGACGACTCGAGCGCGCCGGCCAAATTGCCAGCGGCCAGATAAAACTCAAGCGCGCGACGCGCAAGGCGCACATCGCCAACTTCTTTGGCAAGATCCAGCATGGTTTTACCAGCCGGAATAAACGCCGAACGTTGGGCTGAGATTTCGGCGGCCAAGATTCTGAAAACGATGCTTGAAGTCAGTGTGACCTCGGGCAGTTGCCCAGACCGCAACTGAATCTCTTCGGGCTCTGGCGTACGGGGCTTGATCTCAAGAGGTGTTGTTTGCGACACACCGTTGCTGGGCCCATTTTGTGCGCAGCCCGAGGCAGCCCAGACAGCACCAAAGAGACCCAAAACGAGGGCAAAAGGGATTTCTTTAAAACAGCATTTAAACAACGACTTCACGCGACCCGCCTAGTTGGTGGCACAATCTTCCGATTTATTCATTAGATGTTAGCACTCACCCATGCCAGAATTGCCCGAAGTTGAAACAACTCGCCGTGGAATTGACGCCGTTGCAACAGGTCATCGCTTAAAGCGGCTGGTCGTGCACGAAACTCGCATGCGCTGGCCGATTCCGACCGATATGGCGCGACGCCTGCAAGGGCAGATTGTGCGTGCCTGCAAGCGCCGCGGCAAGTATCTGTTAATTGAGTTTGATGAAGGTACGCAGCTTGTGCATCTGGGCATGTCTGGCTCGCTGCGCAGCGTCATGCAGGGCGAATTATTGCGCAAACACGACCACGTTGAGTGGGAGTTTGAACACGCCACGCTGCGCCTGCACGACCCTCGCCGCTTCGGTGCGGTATTGTGGCACCCAAAGAATGACGGCCCCATTGAGCAGCACCCGCTATTAAGCAAACTCGGTATTGAACCCTTTGATGCGGCTTTTGATGCAGCCCACCTCAAGCGCGGGCTTGAGGGGCGGCAAATGTCGATCAAACAGGCACTGCTGGCGGGCGATGTGGTGGTGGGGGCTGGCAACATCTACGCCTCTGAAAGCCTGTTCAGGGCGCGCATTCATCCCAAAACTCAAGCGGCGCGCGTGTCACTTGCCCGCTGCAGTCGTTTAGTCGAGGCAATCCGCAGCACCCTGAGCGACGCGCTAGAGTCAGGTGGCAGCACGTTGCGTGATTACGTCAACGCGACAGGCGAAGCCGGGGCGTATTTCACCTTGCATGCCGCCGTCTACGACCGCGCCGGCGAGCCCTGCCGCATCTGTCAAACCGACATCAAGCGCCTCGTACAGGGCCAGCGCGCCACGTACTTTTGCCCGAACTGCCAAAAAATTTAATGACGAACTGCAAGACGGTCTGTTTGATTTTCTAAAAATTATCGATTGACGCCAAAACAACTAAGTTATTTGCCCACAACCGTTATTTGCCCACAACCGACCTCCACCGTCAAAACGGTTAATTTTTTCACTAACAACTCACTCTTAACGTCAGAATCGTTAACTGCATGCACCAACAAATGAACGTACGTCAGCGCTAGTTAACGACTTTATTGCCTCACCATTCAATCTTTTTTATAGCGACTATTTTTATGACCAATCTCAACGAAACCCACGACCCTGCTCTGACCAGCTGGCTGGCCAGCGCCAACGATTCAACCATAGGCTTTCCGGTGCAGCACCTGCCATTTGCGGTGTTTCGCCGAACCGGCAGCAGCGAGGCCTTCAGGCCGGGCGTGGCGCTTGGCGATCACATCATCGACTTAGCCCAATTCGCCGCAGCCAAGCCCTTTTCAGGCTTAGCCGCTGAAGCACTGAATGCGTGCACTGGGCCTACCCTAAACGCGCTGATGGCGCTTGGCAACGCCCACTGGTCGGCGCTACGTCTGGCCTTGTCGCGCGCGGCACGCACGGGTAGCGCGCTGCAGGCAACAATCGAGCCGCTGCTCGTGCCCCAAGCTCAGGCCGAATACAGCTTGCCTGCGCAAATTCGGGATTACACCGATTTTTACATCTCGATTCATCACGCCACAGCCGGTGGTCGGATTTCACGACCCGATGCGCCCTTACTCCCCAACTTCAAATGGCTGCCCATCGGCTACCACGGCCGCGCCTCAAGTGTGGTGATCTCAGGCCACAACGTCGTGCGCCCAGTCGGTCAGTCGCGCCCCACCCAGGCAAGTGAAGCACCCGGCTTTGGCCCAAGCCAGAGACTAGATTTTGAACTTGAAATGGCGATGTTTGTCGGGCCCGGCAACGCACAAGGCAAGCGCATCACCATCGACCAAGCCGATGAACATATTTTTGGCGTCTGTATTCTCAATGACTGGTCAGCCCGCGACATTCAAGCCTGGGAAGTTCAGCCCTTGGGCCCCTTCTTGGCCAAAAGCTTTGCCACCACCATCTCACCCTGGATCGTCACGCGCGAAGCCCTCGAGCCGTTTCGCCAGCCCTTTAACCGCCCAGCCTCTGATCCACAGCCCCTGCCCTATCTCATGAACGAGACAGTGAAGCAAGCTGGCGTCTACGACATCGGCCTCAAAGCCCTGATTTCAACTGACGAATCACGTGCGGCCAAACACGCCCCCGCACTGTTGGCCCACAGCAATTTATGCCACGCATACTGGACACTATCCCAACTCATCACCCACCACACCGTCAACGGCTGCAACCTGCAACCCGGCGACTTGATCGGCACCGGCACCATGTCAGGCCCCGAACCCGAACAAGCCTTGTCCTTCAATGAACTCAGCTTCGGCGCCACCAAAGCCGTCAAACTCCCGTGGGGCCAAGAACGCAAATTCTTAGAAGACGGCGACGAAATCACCCTCCAAGCCGAGTGCGTCAAACCCGGCTATCCCAGATTAAGCTTCGGCCAAGCAACAGGCAAAATCGTGCCAGCGATTTAAAACCTACCGCAATCCCAACCCTCAAGCCTTTTGCAGGATCCGATGCCGCGTATTTTTTGCTCAGCCAAAAAATCACCGGATCGGACTCCGGCAAGGGGCGGGCGAATTAAGAGGACTAAGCCTGCAACACCTTCCCAGGATTCATAATCCCCTGCGGATCCAGCGCCTGCTTAATCTGCTTCATCAGCGTCAACTCAAGTGGGCTCTTATAGCGCGTCAGTTCATCGCGCTTAAGTTGCCCCACCCCATGCTCAGCACTGATCGACCCCCCATGTGCATGCACACTATCGTGCACCAACTGATAAACATCGTACTGCTGCGCCAATAATTGCTCTTCAGTTTGGTCGGGTGCACGCGCCACGTTGTAATGCAAATTACCGTCACCCAAATGACCAAACACAATATGTTGAATGCCCGGAAACCTCACCTGCAAGGCAGCGTTAGTCGTCTTCACAAACGTACTAATCAACGAGATCGGAATCGACACATCATGCTTGACGCTTTTGCCTAAACCCGCCTCAGCCAGCGGGATGCTTTCGCGCAAATGCCACATCGCCCGACTTTGAGCGATCGATTCGGCAATCGCCGCATCCGTCACCAAACCATCCTCAATGGCCGCACCCAACACAGCCTCAAAACGACCTTGTGCGTGCTCGGCGCTCTCGCTATCCGACAGTTCAAGCAACGCGTACCAAGGGGAATGGGCCGAAGGCCCCTCGAACGGCAGACGCTGCTGTGGAAACAGCTTGACCACCGCTTGCAACACCGTACCCATCATGACCTCAAACCCCGTGAGCGAAGCCCCAAAGCCCGCGCGCGCCCGTGACAACACCGCGGTGGCATCTTCAAGCGAGTTCAGAGCCAGCATGGCCGTGCATTGCGCCACCGGCAAGGGATACAGCTTGAGCGTTGCTGCGGTGATGATACCCAGCGTGCCCTCGCTACCAATAAACAAATCTCTTAGGTCGTAGCCCGTGTTGTCTTTACGCAGACCACGCAGACCATGCCAAATCTCGCCTTCAGCCGTGACAACCTCGAGGCCCAGTGCCAGTTCGCGCGTGTTGCCGTATCGCAAAACTTGCGTGCCGCCCGCGTTAGTCGACAAATTGCCACCGATCGTGCAACTACCTTCAGCCGCCAAACTGAGCGGAAACAACCGCCCCGCCTCGCGCGCCGCCGTTTGTACCGCCTGCAAAATACAGCCTGCCTCGACCGTCATGGTGTCATTATCGGTGTCGACCGAGCGCACGCGGTTCAAGCGCGCCAAAGACAGTACCAACGCGCGACCGGTTTCGTCAGGGGTCGCGCCCCCGCACATACTCGTATTGCCACCCGAAGGCACGATTGGCACCTGGTGCTTGGCACACAGACGCACCACCGCTGCAACCTCTTCGGTTGACCCGGGCCGCACCACGGCCAGCGCCTGGCCCTTGTAGCGCCCGCGCCAGTCAACCAAAAAGGGGGCCGCAGCCTCACCGGTCAGTACCTGAGCGGCACCTAATACTTTTTCGAGTTCTGGCAAGAGGTTCATCAGTGATTCTCTAGAGTTGTTGTGGCACTAGCTGCGACATCGATCCGTCTCAAGCTGACGTTTTGTGCAACGTGCCACTGATTTGAGCAAAATAAAAAAAGCGGCATCAGTCACGTCAAATTGTAAGGGAGTTAGCGAGCATGAGCGTCACGGATCGGTGATAATGTGATGCCTAGATTTATTTAGTCAACTTTTACCATTTAAGAGCTTCGGAGCTTACCGACGTGCCAGTTAACTACTCGTTTCCGCATTCTGCCTTTAAAGCTTACGACATCCGTGGCATTGTTCCCTCGGCACTGAACCCAGAATTTGCAAAGGATCTTGGCCGAGGTTTAGCGGCCCGGGCCAACGCAGCGGGCGTCACCACCATGGTGGTCGGTCGCGATGGCCGAATCAGCAGCCCCTCACTTGCGGCGGCGTTACAGCAAGGCATGCGCGACGGTGGCATCAGTACCATCGACGTGGGCGAAGTGCCCACCCCTTTAGTGTATTTTGCCGCTTACACCTTAAAAACAGGTTCGGGCGTCGCAGTGACGGGCAGCCATAACCCCCCCGATTACAACGGTTTTAAGATGATGATGGGCGGCGGCACCCTGCACGGTGAGGCCATCTTGGCTCTGCGTGATGAAGTCGCTGCCGGTCCCGCGCACGCAAGCGCCTCTGGCAGCGCCACCAGCGTAGATATCTTGACGCCTTATTTGGCGCGCGTACTCAGTGACGTTAAGCTGAGCCGCCCCATGAAAATCGCCATCGACTGCGGCAACGGCGTTGCGGGCGCGGTTGCCCCACAACTGTTTCGCGCCTTGGGCTGCGAAGTGACCGAATTGTTTTGCGAAGTGGACGGCACCTTTCCTAACCATCACCCAGATCCAGCCGATCCGCATAACCTTGAAGACCTGATTCGTTGCGTGCAAACCACCGATTGCGAAATCGGCCTGGCCTTTGACGGCGACGGTGACCGCTTGGGCGTCGTCACAAAGTCAGGTGAAATCATTTGGCCTGATCGCCAACTGATTTTGTATGCGCGCGATGTGCTCACCCGCTGCCCCGGCCAGACCATTATTTATGACGTCAAGTGCAGTCGCCATGTTGCCGTCGCGATTCGCGAGGCGGGCGGTGTGCCGTTGATGTGGCAAACCGGCCACTCGCTGATCAAAGCCAAACTTGCCGAAACCGGCGCGCCGTTAGCCGGCGAAATGAGCGGACACGTGTTCTTTAAAGAGCGTTGGTTTGGCTTTGACGATGGTTTGTACACCGGTTGCCGCCTGCTTGAGATTTTGTCGCGTTCCGCTGACCCGTCTGCTGTGCTTGAAGCGCTTCCACAAGGGGTTTCAACCCCCGAACTCAAGCTTGAAATGGCCGAGGGTGAGCCCCATGCCCTGATTAAACGCCTGCAAACCGAAGGTATGTTTGACGGCGCCACCGCAGTCCTCAAAATTGACGGTCTACGCGCCGACTACCCTGATGGCTTTGGGTTGGCTCGCGCCTCAAACACCACGCCGGTCGTGGTGTTGCGCTTTGAGGGCGACACCCCCGAGGCACTTTCCCGTATTCAAGACGCTTTTCGCAAGCAGTTGCTGGCGCTTGCGCCACAGGTCACGCTGCCCTTTTAATTTTTTTGCTGAATCCTCACTATGAGCTCGTTGTCCAGAAGTCCAGCCTGGCTTGCTTTTTCTTCAGCCGTACACACTAGCCCGCTGACGGCAGACAGCTTGCGCATTTTGCCTGCCGTCGATCTTGAAGTTGACTTGAGTACGCAGCGCTACTCTGCAGCGTTTGAAAAAGCCTCGGCTGCGCTGCTCAACCAGCAAGGGTTTGAGTCAGCACGCCAAGGGCTCTTTGCAGGCGAGGCCATAAACTGGACTGAAAAACGTGCTGCTTGGCATACCGCCCTTCGGTCTGAGCACCCACCTGCGGCCGTGGCCAGCGCTATTCAGGTCGAACAAGAACGTCTGGCCAATTTTGTTGATCTGGTGAACGCGCAAAATCTGTACCGCAACGTTGTGCATCTTGGCATTGGTGGTAGCGACTGGGGCCCAAGGCTCGCCGTTGAAGCACTGGCTGGCGGCAGCGGTCGGCGCACGATCCGTTTTGCCTCTAACGTTGATGCACACGCGATTATCGGCGCACTCGACGGGCTCGACCCGCTTGATACCTTGGTCATTATTTCGTCAAAGTCGTTCACCACCACCGAGTCTCTTGCCAATGCGGCACGTGCCATCGAATGGTTCAAAGCCAACGGCGTCAGCGAGCCGCTCGAGCATTTCGTCGCTGTGACCGCCAATCCCGCAGCAGCACGTGCCTTTGGCATTCGTGACGACCGTATCTTTGAATTTTGGGATTGGGTCGGTGGCCGTTACTCACTGTGGTCATCAATCGGCTTACCCATTGCCTTAGGGCTTGGCCTCAATGCCCTGAACGACATGCGTCGCGGCGCATCCGAAATGGATGAGCATTTTTTGAATGCGCCGATCGCACGCAATGCACCCGTACAAATGGCCTTAAGCGCCGTCGCCAACTGCAGTGTGCTCGGCTATGCGTCGTTTGCCCTGTGCCCCTACGATGCTCGTTTGCGCCAACTCGTGCCATGGTTGCAACAGCTCGAAATGGAGTCCTTAGGTAAAGCAACCCAACTTGATGGCAGCACCCTAGACGTGCCAAGCAGCCCCGCCGTTTGGGGCATGCCAGGCACCGACAGCCAACACACGTTTTTTCAGTGGTTACATCAAGATGGCAAAGGGGCACCGGTTGATTTTGTGTTGTGTGCCAAGCCCGACCACCAACATACACGTCATCACCGCCTGCTGATTGCCAACTGTTTGGCGCAACGTGCGGCACTGCGCGAAGGTAAATCTTTTGAGCAGGCTCTTGCGACGGTGAGTCAAACTGAAAAAGATCCGGTCCTTGCGGCTCAATTGGCTCAGCATCGAGTTCATCCAGGCGGCCGCCCTTCTACCTTAATCGTGCTACCCCAGCTCGATGCCAAGCAGCTTGGATCGCTTTTGGCGTTGTATGAACACAAAGTATTTACCGAAGGCGTCTTGTGGGGTATCAACCCTTTTGATCAATGGGGTGTTGAGTTTGGCAAACGACTAACCGTTGATATTGAAAAGAGCCTCGATGCCGAAGACAGCGAGGCGGCTGTCAGCGCCTTTGACCCTTCAACCGCTCACTGGATTCGGCGTTTGGCGACCAGCGCAGACAACGATCATGCCTACGAACGCCGTCGCGCAGAACGTATCGCTCGCGGTCAACCGCCCGAAGCCTAAGGGGCTCGCGACTTCGCGCAAAACTCAAGATACCAAGGCATTGCAGCTTGCAGACCTTGGAGGATTGTGTGGGTCGGTTGATAGCCAAGTAAACGCTGTGCCTTCGAGATATCGGCCTGCGAATGTCGTACGTCACCCGCTCTAAAATCCCGATAATTTGGCGCTAACGAGTAAGACACTGCGTTTTCAGCAAGCGTTGACACCAGATGTTGATGTAAGACGTTTAAACTTGTTCGTGCGTTGACCGCAACGTTGTAGACCTGATTGGTGCCCTCATCGGCAGCCATGGCGGCCAAGATATTGGCTTGCACCGCGTTATCCACAAAACAAAAATCGCGACTCGTTTCGCCGTCGCCATTCACCGACACAACCTCACCACCGAGCATGGCCGCAATCCACTTTGGGATCACTGCAGCGTAGGCACCGTCGGGGTCTTGTCGTTTACCGAACACATTGAAGTAGCGCAGGCCGATCGTTTTGAAATCGTAAGCGCGTGCAAAGACGTCTGCGTACAACTCGTTGACGTACTTTGTGACGGCATAAGGCGATAACGGCTTACCGATCTGATCTTCAACTTTAGGTAACGCGGGATGATCACCATAGGTGGAACTTGAGGCAGCGTAAACAAAAGACCGTACCTTGGCATCGCGCGCCGCCACCAACATGTTCAAAAAACCAGAGATATTGACGTCGTTTGTAGTGAGTGGGTCAGCGAGCGAGCGCGGCACCGACCCAAGGGCGGCCTGATGCAGGACAAACTCGGCCCCAGCGATAGCTTGAGCACAGGTTGCCGCCTCGCGAATATCACCTTGTATAAAACGAAAATTTGACCACTGCACCGCGCTGACGTTCGCACGCACCTCGTCAAGGTTATGTTGATAACCTGTTGCGAAGTTATCGAGGCCCACCACATGCTGATCAAGCTTAAGCAAAGCTTCGATCAAGTTCGAACCAATGAACCCTGCACAACCTGTGACAAGCCAGTGGCGCGGTGCGGCGAGTAGTTGTTTTTGCACTTCGTGGTAGCGCATACTAAGCCCTGGGGTCATAGCCGCAAATCTGACTGATCAGCAGGCACAATATATTTCAGATCATACAGGACGTGTTCAGGCTTACCCAATGCCCGCAGCGCCGGCGCGCCCAACTCGATAAATTGACGATGCGCGACGGCAACAATAATCGCATCGTACTGAGCCGCTAGCAATTCAGGCACAAGTGTCAGACCGTATTCGTGCTGAGCCTCTTGCGCAGAGACCCAAGGATCATGCACATCTACCTCAACGTTGTACTCGCGTAGTTCTTTAACGATATCCACCACACGGGTATTACGCAAATCGGGGCAGTTCTCTTTAAAAGCCAACCCCATTACCAACACGCGTGCGCCTTGCACCTGGATGCGTCGACGTGTCATCAGCTTCACGAGCTGAGAGACGACATAACCGCCCATACCATCGTTTAAGCGCCGCCCTGCGAGGATAATCTCGGGGTGATAGCCAATCGATTGCGCTTTGTGTGTCAGATAATACGGATCGACACCAATGCAATGCCCACCCACCAAGCCCGGCCGAAAGGGTAGAAAATTCCATTTCGTGCCAGCTGCTTTCAAGACAGCTTCAGTATCGATACCTAGCTTATTAAAAATCAGTGCCAATTCGTTGATTAAGGCAATATTGACATCACGTTGGGTGTTTTCAATCACCTTGGCCGCTTCGGCCACTCGGATACTGGGCGCACAATGCGTGCCCGCCACAATGATTTCTCGGTAGATTTGATCCACGAGCGCAGCGATCTCGGGCGTCGAGCCCGAAGTCACTTTTTTTATCGTACTAACGCGATGCTCTTTGTCACCGGGGTTGATGCGCTCTGGACTGTAGCCAGCGAAAAAATCTTTGTTAAAGACTAAGCCCGAGACTCGCTCAAGGACTGGCACGCAATCTTCTTCGGTGGCGCCGGGGTAGACCGTCGACTCGTAAATAACAATGTCGCCTTTTTTTAGCACTGCACCGATAGTTTCACTGGCTTTAATCAGCGGGGTGAGATCCGGGCGCTTATATTCGTCGATCGGTGTGGGCACTGTCACGATGAACACATTTGCGGCAATTAACTCGGCTCGGTCAGCCGTGCAGCGCAAGCCTGTGGCGCTAGCAAGCTCGGCGTCATCTACCTCAAGGGTGTGGTCATGCCCCTGCTGCAGGGCCTGTATGCGCGCCGAATTGATGTCAAAACCGAGAACCGACCTTTTTTTAGCAAACTCGACTGCGAGGGGCAGGCCTACATAGCCCAATCCAACTACCGCAAGTTTGACGTCGTGAATCAGCAAAATAGTCTCCGTGATACCGGCAAGCACTTAGGTTAGCTAAGAGGCTTACAACTCAAAGACGCGATTTTAAACGCTAGGGCAGCGTTTTGTTGCTCGGCGCAAAAACTTTTTGATGACTGCTCTGCTAGTTCGAGTCAGTGGCGCCAGCTAGCCGGTTTTAGCTCAGTCGCTCTCGGCCAGTGACTTGCCTGCACAAGAGCGCGCCCCATATTGGACGCACCAAAAAAGAGGCCAAGACCTTGCGGTCTTGGCCTAAATCCACCAAAGGAGGAGGGTGGAGGAGACAATCGTGGCAAATTGAGGAGAAAATCTTTGCGTTGCTGCACTGCCTAGACGCTTGACTAACTCTGTATGCTTTGCCTGAACGTTATCCTTTGATAACCACTTCTTCAGTCAAAACACTTATGACTCAACTTCCATAAACAAATAGTAATCTATTTTTTTGTGCGATGCAAGAAAATAGATCGAATCATGAATAAATATTTATTTTGTTGTTTTTGTGCATCGCAACAAGATTTTGTTGTTTAAACGCGATATGCCGTCGCGGTCATCAGTTTGGACATCAATCGCATCACCCCTCGTACAGGCGCAGGCATCCCCACCGCCCCTGCTCGCTCGGCCGTCACGCGATGACCGATCTCGTCTTGTTTCATTTGCTCGACAATTTTTCTTGAACGGGTGTCACCTACTGGCAAGCGCTGCAAGTGATCTTCAAGATGCGCCTCAACCTGGCGCTCGGTTTCGGCCATAAACCCCAAATTACGCGCCACACCGGCACGGGCGGCCAACACCCCCAACGTAAATGAACCGGCGTACCAAAGTGGGTTCAACACGCTAGGCCGGCTGTCAAGCTCGCGCAGCCGTTGTTGGCACCAGGCCAGGTGATCGATTTCGTCGGCGGCGGCGCGATAAAACAGTGCGGCGCTTGCGGCGTCTTTGCTGGCTGCGGCCTGCCCTCTATAAAGAGCCTGCGCACAGACCTCACCCACATGATTGACGCGCATTAAGCCGGCCGCGTGTGTTTTCTCTGGCGCGGTTAAGGCGTCACCAACGTTGGGCTTAACTGCCCCAGCCGGGTTAGACCGAGCGGCCGCAGCTTGCCCCGCCAGTACCTGTAGTGCCACATCGACCTCAGCGATGAAGGGATCAAGCCAATGCTGGCGACGAGTCAAGTGCGAGGATCCAACTGAAACCGCTTGGGGGGTTGCCATACATAACCTTAAGGTGAGACCCGCCTCCATCTACGCGAGGAAGCTTTGACTTCAATTTTAAGCTCTAGCCAAGATTTTGCTTAAAACTTGATTATCATTCTGACTTAACTATTAAGGATTGGACATGGAAGTCAAAATCGATTGGGGTGGCCCCGACGGCATGCTGTTCGTCGCGCAGACCGGCACCGGGCACATTGCCGCCATGGATGGCGCACCCGACGGCGGCGGCCACAACCTTGCCCCGCGTCCAATGGAACTGCTGCTTGTCGGCACGGGCGGTTGCACGGCCTACGACGTCGTACTGATCCTCAAGCGCGGGCGCCATGCCATCGTGGGATGCTCGGTCAAGCTGATTGCAGAGCGCGCAGAGGTTGATCCAAAAGTGTTCACCAAAATCCACTTTGTGTTTACGGTGACAGGGCACAACCTGCCTCGCGCGGCGGTCGAGCGCGCCATCGCACTCTCGCACGAAAAATACTGCTCGGCTTCAGCGATGCTTGCGCATACCGCAGCAATCACTTGGGCTGCTGAAATTGTCGACACTGGCGGCGCTGCTGCCGAGAAATCCTAAACACAGGATTCACGTACATGAACCAATACGAAACCTTCATGCGCCACGTCTACACAACGGGCGTGAACAAGACCGATCGAACCGGAACCGGCACGCGTTCAGTGTTCGGGTATCAGATGCGGTTTGATCTGGCAAAAGGGTTTCCGTTGGTCACAACCAAAAAGCTGCATACCCGCAGTATTTTTGTTGAGCTTTTGTGGTTCTTACGTGGTGATTCGAACGTCAAATGGTTGCAAGACAATGGCTGCAGCATTTGGAATGAGTGGGCCAGGCCCGACGGTGACTTAGGCCCGGTCTACGGCGTGCAATGGCGTTCGTGGCCGACCCCTGATGGCCAACATATTGACCAGATCAGTCAGGTGCTTGAGCAAATTCGTACAACTCCTGATTCGCGCCGTTTGATTGTCTCGGCCTGGAATGTTGGCGAAATCAAAAATATGGCCTTGCCACCTTGCCATGCCTTCTTTCAATTTTACGTTGCACAGGGCAAGCTATCTTGCCAGTTGTACCAGCGAAGCGCCGATATCTTTTTAGGGGTGCCCTTCAATATCGCCAGTTACGCGTTGTTAACCCACATGGTGGCACAGCAGTGCAACCTTGAAGTTGGCGATTTTGTCTGGACCGGTGGCGACTGCCATATTTATAGCAATCACTTCGAGCAGGTTGAGTTACAACTCTCGCGCACGCCCAACCCCTATCCAACACTCGTCTTGCAACGCAAGCCAGACTCTTTATTCGATTACCGCTACGAAGACTTTGTCATCGAGAATTACGAGCACCATCCACATATCAAGGCACCCGTTGCCGTTTGATTTCGTTAAAGAGACTTGGCTGATGCAGCTGAATTTAATTGTTGCCTACGCCCGCAACCGTACGATTGGGCGAGACAATACCCTGCCCTGGAAGCTGCCCGGTGATTTAGCGCACTTCAAGCGCACAACTCTAGGGTGCCCCATTGTGATGGGCCGCAAAACATGGGATTCGCTCGGAAGGCCGTTGCCCGGGCGACGCAATATCGTGATCACGCGCGACGCGAGCAAGGCGTTCGTGGGCGCAGAGAGCTTCACAAGCTTGTCTGAGGCACTTGAAGCCGTCAAAGATGCCAAGCAGGTATTTGTCATCGGCGGCGCGCAAATTTACCGAGAGGCGCTACCGCTGGCGCACCGCGTCGTTGCGACTGAAATACAGGCCGATATTGAGGGCGATGCGATCTTTGGTCCGCTCGACAGCGCCGTTTGGCATGAAACCTCTCGTCTACCTCAACCCGCAGAAAACGGACTTGCTTACCATTTGGTCGAGTACCATCGCCTTAAAGGCTAAGTGATGAACAAAAAACTACTCAGCGCGGTCAGCGCGCTCGCCCTACTCTTTACACTCTATGCTGGTACCAGCTGGTACATCGGCGGGCGCGTGCAAGTCGAAACCAACAACGCCATCGATTCGCTCAACACTTACATCGCAAAAAACTGGTCAGAGCAAGTGCGCGTCACCTTACGCAGCTATCAACGTGGCGTATTCACAAGCGAGGCCTCATACCTTGTGACCTTTCCCGCCAGCAAAGCCGCGACGCTAAGCCCTGAGGTCTTAGTGATCAACCGCATCGCCCACGGCGCACTGCCTGTCGCGCAAATTGCAAGCGGCAACTTCGAATGGTTATCCGCGTCCATTCACACCACACTCGCACCCACGGCGTTCACCGAAGCGCTCTTCAAGGCAACGGGTGGGCAATCGCTGATTGACGGGCACACACAACTGAATGTTAAAGGCGTGGCCAAGCTCGACTGGGTGATTCGCCCAGTCGATCACACACAAGATACCGTGCGCTCGCGCTTTGCTGGGGCCACCTTGGTCGCTGAACTGGGCCCTACCTTTCATCACACAAAAGGCGAGCTCAACGTCAAGGCGCTAAACATTACCGACGGAAAAATCACGTTAGATATCAAGGCAAGTCGCCTGCACACCGACACCCATCCAGGGCAGTCAGGCCTGAGCATCGGTATGAGCGGTGCCGACATCGGCGAGCTCACGCTCACGTCTTTAAACTTTCCGACCGTAACTGCCAAACAGGTCAATACTCGTTTAATTCTGAACGAGAAAGACAATTTATTAAGTGGACAGTCTCACTACGATATTGAGCGCCTGACGATCGATAAAAAAGACTGGGGCACGCTGCAACTCACGGCCTCCTACGACAAACTAAACAGCAACACCGTTAAGTCACTTGGCGATCTGTATAGCTCTATTCTGACCCGCTCGCTGAACAGCGAGCCTGAGGCCGACTTAATGACTGCGGCCGACCTGAAGCAGTTTTGGGGCCACTTGCAAACACTCGTTAAAAATAGCCCGACTCTCAGGCTTGACCCGTTGATTTGGCAGACGGCAAATGGTCAAAGCTCAATCACCCTAAGCACGGTGCTCGCCCCGTTCGAGCTGCGCAGCGGCGGCATGGGCATAAATGGAAATCCAATCCAAGCAATTGAGGGCACGTTTGCGATCTCGCGAGCGATGGCGGTTGGGGTACGCACCACGGGTCTGGAAGCAAACGGCATCAATCCGACTCAGGCGAAAAGTACTGCCGAAAAAGATATTGCAGCCGCGCTTGAAATCGCTGCGAAATTAAAGTTGGGCGCACTCAAAGGTGACCGCTTTGTCGCACAACTGAGCTTTAAAGACAATGTATTTAAAGTCAACGGGCAAGCAATTTCAGCCGAAACGTTACTCACGCTAGCGTCTTCACTGGTGCCCGCCAGTTGGCTTGCGGTAGACCCTGTTGCAAGCTCAGATGGGCCCGACGAGGCGGCCGCCATCAGACACCTAGACCCCTCCGTCTTGGCTAGCATTTTGACCGCCGCTGACTTCACGTTTGAAGAGACGAAAGACGAGCAAGGCGATCCGCTACTGAAGGTATCCCCCGGAGACTCAGGCGCTGCCAAAATCGATATGCTGTTTGTGGGATGTGGTACTGATCCAAGCTGCGAAGACGTGCTATTACGCGCGACCTACTCTCCGAATAAGCCGGTGGCACTTAAAGTGGCAAACGACTGGAATTTGCGCAATCGATGGGCGCGCGCTTTTGTCAACGACAAAAAAGAGGCCGTGATCGAGATGGATATCAGTGCTTACGGAGGCATTGGGCGCGATGCCGTTGAAGGCATGGTCAATACGTTCTTTAAGATCGTGCGGGATTTTTCTAAAGAGCTCGATGTCCCGAACTAAAAAAATCAAGCCGACGATTGCCTAGACAATCATCGGCTCAAGGCTGCACAGCCACGCTCTTTTGATGAGAGCTAGGCCCTCACCGCGCTAGCTCAGCGTGACTAGGCATACGCCTCAATCGGCAAACACGCGCACACCAAATTACGGTCGCCCCAAGCGTTATCAACACGACCAACTGCCGGCCAGTACTTATTGTTACGCAAGCTGGCTAAAGGATAAGCGGCTTGTTGCCGCGGATAATCGTGGTGCCATTCTTCAGCAAGCAGCATCTGGGCCGTGTGGGGTGCGTTCTTGAGTACGTTGTCGCTACGATCGCGTTCGCCTCGCTCGATCTGAGCAATTTCTTGGCGGATCGCGATCATGGCGTCGACAAAACGATCAAGCTCAGCCAGGCCTTCAGACTCGGTTGGCTCAACCATCAAGGTACCGGCTACCGGAAAACTCATGGTTGGCGCATGAAAACCGTAATCCATCAGCCGCTTGGCGATATCTTCGGCCGAGATGCCAGAGGCTTCTTTGATATCGTGCATGTCGAGAATACATTCGTGCGCCACACGCCCGTTACGTCCGCTGTACAGGACGGGATAATGCCCTGCTAAGCGACGCGCGATGTAGTTGGCACTTAAGATAGCAACCTCTGTGGCGCGACGTAAGCCAGCCGCCCCCATCAACGAAATATACACAAACGGTATCGGCAAGATACTGGCCGAACCAAACGGTGCTGCCGACACAGGGCCAACCGGCACCTTGCCAGACAGCGTGCCGTTTTCGCCGACAACACCGGGCAAGAACGGCGCCAAATGTGCGCGGACACCTACAGGGCCCACACCGGGACCGCCGCCGCCGTGCGGAATGCAAAACGTTTTGTGCAAGTTTAAGTGCGACACATCCGAACCAAATTTACCTGGCTGAGCGACCCCGACCATGGCGTTCATGTTCGCGCCATCCATGTAAACCTGACCACCAGCGGCGTGGATCATGTCGCAGATCCCTGTGATCGCCTCTTCAAACACACCGTGCGTTGAAGGATACGTGACCATCAGGGCGGCTAGGCGGTCGCCTGCCTGTGCAATCTTGGCCTCTAAGTCTTCAAGATCAACGTTGCCGTGGGTATCAGATTTCACGACCACAACATCCATGCCGACCATGTTGGCCGAAGCGGGGTTAGTGCCATGCGCCGACGACGGAATCAAACAGATGTCACGCTGTGACTGACCATTGGCACGGTGGTACGCGCGAATCGCGAGTAGCCCAGCATATTCGCCTTGCGCGCCAGAGTTTGGCTGCAGGCTGATCGCGTCGTAACCAGTGATTTCGCACAGATCTTTTGACAAACGCTCGATCATGGTTTGATAACCCAAGGTCTGCTCGGCTGGTGCAAACGGATGAATGCTGGCAAATTCGGGCCAGGTCACCGGAATCATCTCAACAGTCGCGTTGAGCTTCATGGTGCAAGAACCCAGCGGAATCATCGTGCGATCAAGCGCTAAATCTTTATCTGACAGTTTACGCATGTAACGCAACATGTCGGTTTCGGATTGGATACTCGAAAAAATGGGGTGACTCAAAATCGCCTGTTTGCGTTTCACAGCACTCGGAATGCCAGGCAAACCGACGAGTGACGTGCCAAGGGCTGGTGCAGCTTTGCCCAGTGCTGCCGCAAACAGCCCCACCAGTTGCTCAAGGTCATCGCCCGTCACAGTTTCATCAAGCGAAACCGAAAGCTGCGTCGCGCTGACGTGACGCAAATTCATGCGGGCAGCACGTGCGGCCTGCAAGATTTTGTCTGTTTGCGCGCCGGTATTTAACAGCAAGGTATCAAAGAAAGTTTCATTGACGACCTCAAGGCCCAACGTGGTCAGGGCTTGGCGCAACAGCGCGGTCGCGTGCTGAACCCGGGTGGCCATCGCCGTCAGGCCTTTCGGGCCATGCCATAACGCATACATACTCGACATGACAGCGAGCAATACCTGCGCCGTGCAAATGTTGGATGTGGCTTTTTCGCGGCGAATATGTTGCTCGCGCGTTTGCAAAGCCAAACGCAGCGCTGGATTACCCTGCGCGTCTTTTGACACCCCAACCAAGCGCCCGGGCATATTGCGCTTGAACGCATCTTTGCAGGCCATGAAGCCCGCATGGGGGCCACCAAAACCAAAGGGCACACCGAACCGCTGAGCTGAACCGATCGCAATGTCGGCATCCCAGTGCCCTGGGGGCTCAAGCAAAGTCAGCGCTAACAGGTCTGTGGCACAGGCCACCACACCACCTTGTGCATGCACCTGCGCCGTCAGGGCACGGTAATCGGCCACCGAGCCCAACGACTGCGGATATTGCACCAACAAGCCAAAGCAGTCTGGCACTCCCTTCAGTTCATCGCCCACGACCACATCGATATCCAAGCCATCGGCGCGGGTACGAATCACTTCGATGGTTTGGGGATGGCAGTGCTGCGACACAAAAAATACTTTGCTGGCCGTTTGTGAGGCCCTGCGCGCCAGCGTCATCGCCTCGGCTGCTGCGGTACCTTCATCGAGCAACGAGGCATTTGAAATATCAAGCCCAGTCAGATCGGCCACCATCGTCTGATAGTTCAGGATCGCCTCAAGGCGACCTTGCGAGATCTCGGGCTGATAAGGCGTGTACGCGGTGTACCAAGCCGGGTTTTCAAGGATGTTGCGCAAAATGACGTTGGGCGTGTGCGTGCCGTAATAGCCCTGACCAATGTAATTGCGAAAGACTTGATTGCCCGCTGCGATTTTTTTCATTTCGGCCAGCACGTCGGCTTCGGCGCGCGGGGCAGGAAGATTAAGCTCGCGCGTCATGCGAATATTGGCGGGCACAACCTCTTGCATCAAGGCCTCAAGCGTGGGCGACTCGATGGCGTCGAGCATGCGTTGTTGATCAGCCTCGCTGGGGCCGATATGACGAGGGATAAACTCGCCTGACGTATCCATGATGTTTGACATAATGATTGCCCTTAACCTGCGTCAGCGACAGCCTGATAGCCTGCTGCATCGAGCAAGCCATTGACGTCGGCTGGGTTGTTAGCTTTGATTTTAAAAATCCAGGTGCCGTAAGGCGAAGCGTTAATGCTTTCGGGCGCATCGTTCAATGCCTCGTTAAAACCCACGATTTCGCCCGCGACGGGTGCGTAAATATCAGAAGCCGCCTTGACGGATTCAACGACCCCTGCCGTTGCGCCCGCTGCGAGTTTGGCGCCCACTTTAACGTCGCCCACAAAAACCAAATCACCGAGCTGCTCTTGCGCTGGGCCGGTAATACCGACCAACATGACATCGCCCTCGGCCATAATCCATTCGTGACTGGTTGCGTATTTACGATCGTTAGGAATGCTCATGAAAGTCTCCTGAAATATTGGGGTTCGATGTTGTCGAAAAAATAAAATGTGAAAATTTAAAATCTTGGATCTATGAAAATTCTTGTCACTGACAACTTGTTTTGCTCACAGTTCGTGCCACTTACAACTTATTTTTGCTCGCAGCTCTTATGACTTAAAACTTGTTTTGCTCACAGTTCGTATCACTTACAAAGCGAATCAATGATTGCTTGTATGTCTTACTTTGCGTGCACGACCTCAGCGCCCTGCCGAACAAAAGGCAACTTGCAGACCTCAGCCGGCACCCACTTGCCACGAATATCAATTTCAACGTGATCACCCACCTCAACGCCTAGCGGCAAGCGTGCGAAACCAATTGAGACGCCGAGCGTGGGCGACATCGTGCCGCTTGTCACCTCGCCTAAACCATCATCGGTGCGCACCGCCATGTGCGCGCGCATCACACCACGGTCTAACAGCTTGAGCCCGATAAACACTTTAGGATCCGCAAACTGTTCGAGTGCCTTGCGGCCAATGAAGAAACGCTCTGGGTCTTTAAGCGATACGGTCCAGGTCAGGCCCGCTTGATTAGGATGAATCAACTCATCCATGTCCTGACCGTATAAATTCATGCCGGCCTCTAAGCGCAGCGTGTCACGCGCGCCCAAGCCACAGGGGTGAACCTGCTGACTGATCAGATCAGCCCACAACTGGGCCACGTCAGCCGCAGGCAACACAATTTCAAAGCCATCTTCACCGGTGTAGCCTGTGCGGGCCACCAACACGTCGCCCACAAACACGGCAGCGGAAAACACACCCAGATTTTGCGTGGCGGCTTGCCAGGCTGGGCGCGCGGCCCAGACCTTGGCACGGGCGTTTGGCCCCTGCACTGCCACCATCGCCAGATCGCGCCTAGGCGCGACGGTGACGTTAAATTTACCCGCAGCAGCGACCCGCTGCATCCAGGCAATATCTTTATCAGCCGTGCCCGCATTAACCACCAAGCGCCACTGCGTGGCTGTGAAGAAATAAACGATCAAGTCGTCAATCACGCCACCCTGTGGGTTCAACATACAGGAGTAAAGCGCCTTGCCGGCCTGAGTCAGTTTAGTCACGTCGTTGGCCACCAGTCTGCGTAAAAACGCGGTCGCATCGGCGCCGGTCACATCGACGTTTAACATGTGCGAAACGTCAAAAATGCCAGCATCGCGCCGCACCGCGTGGTGCTCTTCGATTTGTGAACCGTAATTGACGGGCATATCCCAACCACCAAAATCGACCATGCGCGCGCCAGACGTGACATGGGTCTCGTGCAGGGGGGTGCGTTTTAACGT
Source organism: Alcaligenaceae bacterium (assembly GCA_947378965.1). Lineage (GTDB taxonomy): Bacteria > Pseudomonadota > Gammaproteobacteria > Burkholderiales > Burkholderiaceae_B > Zwartia. Next base: position 20,954 of record CANCMG010000045.1, read on the forward strand.
AGCAGACATGAACAGGCTCCAGAACAATCAAAGGGCGAACGGTTCAGCCACCCACGCCTGACGTGAGTGTTTGAACCAACGTTCGCCCCTCTGTCCTTTTGCCTGAGAGTTGCCCTGCAAGACAGCAGGTGTGCACCTTCGGCGCCCGTTTTGGCCACAGGGCCGCGGGTCTCTCCAGAGTGTTGTGTTGTTGCACGCTTGTGTCACGGGCAACATTGCAGATTGCGGTATGGGAAGCCTGAGCGATTCTGGGCGAATTGCGCCTTCGGCGGCAAACTAGGGCAACAATCGCGTCACCCGCTGCACTCTCCCGCAAACTGCGTTCACAGCGATGCCATCGTACCGCGAAACTACGACCTCGGACAACCCGCTCAGAAATTAAAGGCTTCGCCCACAAGCGACGGCCGAGGCCCAGGCCCACTGAAAGTTATAACCACCCAGCCAGCCTGTTACATCGACCGCTTCGCCAATAAAGTGCAAGCCAGGCACCGTCTTAGCCTGCATGCTGCGTTGATCGAGTCCCTTGGTATCGACGCCACCACGCATCACTTCGGCCTTTTTATAGCCAGCGGTACCGTCTGGGATCAAAGACCAAGACTGTATGCGAGCGGCAAGCTCGCGTAGCAAGCGGTCAGGCGCATCGGCAATGCGCAAGGTAGCCTGCTCACCCAGCCACTTTTCAGCCAGGCGCTTGGGCCATAGCCCCCCCAGCAAATTACCCAGCTGTTGGCGTCCGCCCGCCTTTGCTTCAAGTAACACCGTCGTCATATCTTGACCGGGCGCCAAATCAAGCCGGATGGCCTCGCCTAGCTGCCAGTAGCTTGAGATCTGCAAAATACCTGGCCCTGACAGACCTCGGTGCGTAAATAGGACATCCTCAAGAAACCTAGGTGCGTTGCGACCAGCCCCGGTTGAAATATTGGCTTCAAGGGCCAGCCCGCTCAGCTCACCGAACTCAGCCCACTGCACACCATCGAACGTCAAGGGGACGAGTGCGGGACGAGGTTCGACAACTTTTAGACCGAATTGGCGCGCAATTTTTAAACCGTAGTCAGTCGCCCCAAGCTGCGGGATTGCCAAACCACCCGTCGCGATCACGACTTTACCGGCCTGCAACAGGCCTTCTGAGGTTGCAAGTTCATAGCCCCCCTCGGTGCCCGTAGCCACTCGGGTGATCTGTTGCACCGTGCAAGGCATACGCCATTGCACATTGCCCAGCTCACACTCGGCACGCAACATCTCGATAATATCTTCGCTGCTACGATCGCAAAACAATTGCCCACGGTGCTTCTCGTGCCAGGCAATGTTGTAGCGCGCCATGAGTGCAATAAAGTCTTGCGGCGAATAACCTGCTAACGCTGACTTACAGAAATGTGGGTTCGCTGAAATAAAGTGCTCAGGGCCCACGCGTCGATTCGTAAAATTGCAACGACCTCCGCCAGAAATACGAATTTTTTCGGCTAGTTTTTGTGCGTGATCAATCAACACCACTCGACGCCCACGCTGCGCAGCAACCGCCGCGCACATCATACCGGCCGCCCCCGCACCAATTACCGCAACGTCAAAGTGCTGCATCGCGCCAGCCTACAAGCAAAATACTGCATTGAGTTCGCCTCTTAGCGACGCGCTGCGTCGAAGCACCCTGCAAGCAAAGGCCGCATTGAACTCGCCTCTTGGAAACGCGCTGCGTCGAACACGCCTTCCGGCTGGGTACTGCATTCAACTCGCCGGCTGCTCTAGCAAACAATCAACGTAATAACGCTTCTCGCCATTAGGCAAAATCTCTTCGGCCAAGCCATGAATATAGGTTTCAAAGCCTGGAAACTTTTCGTTGAACGAACGCGCAAACTGTAAATATTGCACGATAGTTTTATTAAAGCGTTCGCCGGGGATCAGCAACGGAATGCCCGGCGGATAAGGCGTGAGCAGCACACCAGTTACGCGACCCTCAAGCTGATCGATTGACACGCGCTCAACCTCGCGGTGTGCCATTTGGGCAAACGCATCAGAAGGCTTAAGCGCAGGGATCATGTCGCTCAAATACATCTCGGTCGTTAACCTTGCCACATCATGCTTACGGTATTCGGCGTGAATTTGCTGGCACAAGTCGCGCAAGCCAAGTCGTTCGTATTGGCGATGTCCCTTGCAATAGTCAGGCAAAATTCGCCACATCGGCTGGTTGCGGTCGTAGTCATCTTTAAACTGCTGCAACGCTGTCAGCAGCGTGTTCCAGCGGCCCTTAGTGATGCCAATCGTGAACAAGATAAAAAACGAATAGAGGCCGGTCTTTTCGACCACTACGCCATGCTCTGTCAAATACTTCGAGACCAACGCTGCAGGGATACCAGTTTCACCGAAACTGCCCGACATGTCCAAGCCAGGCGTCACAATCGTCGCCTTGATCGGATCCAGCATATTGAACCCTTCGGCTAAGTCGCCAAAGCCATGCCAATGATCATTTGATTTGAGCACCCAGTCGGCCTGCTCACCCACGCCGCGCGGCGCAAGGTAATCGGGTCCCCACACGGTAAACCACCAGTCATCGTCGCCGTATTCAAGGTCGACCTTGCGCATCGCGCGTCTGAAATCCAGTGCTTCACGAATACTTTCTTCAACTAGCGCAGAGCCGCCCGGGGCTTCCATCATCGCAGCAGCCACATCACACGAGGCGATGATGGCGTACTGTGGCGACGTCGACGTATGCATTAAATACGCTTCGTTAAAAATATTGCGATCAAGCTTACGCGTTTCGGGCTCTTGCACAATAATCTGCGACGCTTGCGAAATGCCTGCTAGTAACTTATGCGTTGAATGAGTCGCAAACACCATCGCTTTGCGACTACGGGGCCGATTGGGCCCAATGGCGTGCATATCTTGATAAAACTCATGAAACGCCGCATGCGGCAGCCAAGCCTCATCAAAATGCAAGGTGTCGATGGTGTCGCCCAGCTTCTCTTTAATCATCTCGACGTTGTAAATCACACCGTCGTAGGTACTTTGCGTCAAGGTTAAGATGCGCGGTTTTTTATTTTTGACTTTACGCGCAAACGGATTTGCATCAATTTTTTTCTGGATACTTTCAAGATCAAACTCGGCCAACGGAATCGGCCCAATAATACCCATATGGTTACGCGTAGGGCGCAAAAATACAGGGATCGCACCCGTCATGGTGATCGCATGCAAGATCGACTTATGGCAGTTACGATCGACCACGACAATGTCATCGGCAGCGACGTTGGCGTGCCACACAACTTTGTTTGAGGTCGAGGTGCCATTGGTCACAAAGTAGCAATGGTCGGCATGAAAAATACGCGCGGCGTTTAACTCAGACTCTGCAATCGGGCCGGTATGATCCAGCAACTGGCCAAGTTCATCAACCGCATTACAGACGTCAGCGCGCAACATGTTTTCACCAAAAAACTGGTGAAACATTTGCCCGACCGGGCTTTTTAAGAAGGCGACGCCACCAGAGTGCCCGGGGCAGTGCCACGAATACGAACCATCTTGCGCGTACTTGACCAACTCGCGAAAAAACGGCGGTGCCAGGCTATCCACATAACTACGCGCTTCGCGGATGATATGGCGCGCCACAAACTCTGGCGTGTCTTCAAACATGTGAATAAAGCCATGCAGCTCGCGCAAGATATCGTTAGGGATATGTTCAGAGGTTCGGGTCTCTCCGTACAGATAGATTGGGATGTCGGCGTTACGAAAACGCAATTCGCCAATAAACGTGCGTAAATTTTTAATCGCGCCAGCCACGTCCTCGGGCGAATCGATATCAAACTCTTCATCATCGATCGATAAGATAAAGGCGCTTGCGCGGCTTTGCTGCTGCGCAAACGAGCTTAAATCGCCGTAGCTTGTGACGCCGATGACTTCCATCCCTTCAGCTTCAATCGCAGAGGCCAGGGCACGCACACCCAAGCCTGAGGCATTTTCAGAACGATAGTCTTCATCGATGATGAAAATAGGAAAGCGAAATTTCATGCGAACCGCCTCGCGAGCGAATGAGAGATTAAAGAGGGGCGACTATAGCGCCCAAACATGTTAATGGAATGACAGCCTTGCAAACATTCAACTAATCGCTTGGCTTAAAACGGACAGCTTAGAAAACATTAGAGTGGCGGCCTGGCCTTAGACTGGCAGCCCGTAAAACACCTCAGACTGACCGCCCGGCTCACTGACAAAAGCAATGACCCTCAGCACAACCGCAGCGTTTCAAGCAACACCGCGACCTCAAGTTTTAGGCAAGGTCACGCCACGTTGGCCCTGATACTTGCCGCCGCGATCTTTATACGATGTTGAGCACACTTCGTCGCTTTCAAAAAATAACATCTGCGCGCAGCCTTCACCAGCGTAAATCTTAGCGGGTAGCGGTGTGGTGTTCGAAAACTCGAGAGTCACATGACCTTCCCATTCGGGTTCGAGCGGCGTCACGTTGACGATGATGCCGCAACGCGCATACGTGCTTTTGCCCAAGCAAATCGTTAAGACGCTGCGCGGAATCCGAAAGTATTCGACCGTTCGCGCCAAAGCAAACGAGTTAGGCGGAATAATGCAGATCTCGCCTTTGAAATCGACAAACGATTTTTCGTCGAAATTTTTGGGGTCAACGATCGTTGAATTGATATTGGTGAAGATTTTAAATTCGTTGGCACAACGCACATCGTAGCCGTAGCTACTGGTGCCGTAACTCACAATCCGACCCGATTCGTTTGAACGCACCTGACCCGGTTCAAACGGCTCTATCATGCCGTCTGACTGCGCCACGCGGCGAATCCAGTTGTCACTTTTAATACTCATGACTAAGTGCCCCAATCGTTATATATGCCAAGAGGGCGGATTTTACCCCCAGACGGCAGGCTCCCGGTGTTAGCGGCTCTGTGAGCTGGCAAGCGTCATAGTGAGCCTCCCTTTGGAGGTTCGCCTGGCCGGCGTCGCCCCTCGCCACTTTCATCCACTTGACCTCGATTGTGGGATGCTCAAATCCGTTTGATCGCAATCGCCCCAAATTTCTCGCTCAGATCCCTGGGCAAAGTAGCCACCCGCGCGGCCAGCCGCAAGGCGATCTCGCGATACAACCCTGCCGCCTCACTTTGGGGATGCGACACCACAATCGGACGACCCGCGTCTGCCTGCTCGCGTATCGCTAGCGCCAAGGGTAGGCTGCCCAGCCACGGCGCTTTGTAATCGGTGGCCATGCGGTGTGCCCCGCCCTGCCCAAAGATCGGCTCAGCGTGCCCACACTGGCTACAAATATGAAGCGCCATATTTTCGACAATACCCAAAATGGGAACATTCACTTTTTCAAACATCTTCAAGCCCTTGCGGGCATCGATCAAGGCAAGGTCTTGGGGCGTGGTAACAATCACCGCCCCCACCACGGGCACACTTTGGGCCAAGGTCAAGGCAATATCCCCCGTACCCGGTGGCATATCGATAATCAAGTAATCAAGATCATCCCAGGCGGTTTGACGCAGCAACTGCTCAAGCGCCTGCACCACCATGGGGCCGCGCCAAATAGCCGGCGTGTCGTCATTCATCAGAAAACCGATTGAATTCGCCTGTAAACCATGGCCTTGGATTGGAACCATTTTTTTACCATCAATACTGGCTGGTTTGACTGAGACCCCAAGCAACAACGGCACACTCGGCCCATAAATATCGGCATCCAATAAGCCTACGCGGGCACCCTCAGCCTGCAGCGCCAAGGCCAGATTGACCGCTGTTGTACTTTTACCGACCCCACCCTTACCCGAGGCGACCGCAATAATATTGCGCACACCCTCAACCCGCGTCACGCCCGTTTGCACCGCGTGAGCCGCAATCTTGACGCTGATCTGAACATCGGGGCTAGGCACCCCACGCGCCTTGAGCGCCGCGTAAATTTGAGCGCGCAACCCATCAAGTTGGCTTGCCACCGGGTAGCCCAGCTCAACGCGCACGCTGACGTACTCGCCCACCAATTGGATGTGGTGATCTTTAACCACCGACCCAATCGAACGCCCCGTATTCGGGTCAATTACGGCTTCAAGCCCCTCACGCACCTCAGCCAGCGTTACACTCATGGGTATTCCTCTGTCATGTTTCTCCTATTTTAGGCTTGCAATATGCTATTTCTGCTCCAACGACTGGTTAGGCTTGTGGCGTTTGTCTTTCTCGCGCTAATCGGTATGTTTATGGCTGTTGTATTCGTCGCGTCAACCATTGTCGCGGTCGCAATCTTGGTCGTGGTGGCACGCTTGCGAGGTAAAACATTTTCAGCCAAAGAATATTGGATGGCGCGCAGTGCACGGCGCAAACCAATTTTGAAGAGCGGGTCTTTTTCAACGAAAAACACCGCCGACGTCACCGACGTCAAAGCCCGCGACATTTCTTGAGCGTCTGGGTTCACCATGCTCTCACGATTACCCTCCCCCATCTCGCTTAAACAAGTTGTACCGACGATCAGGTGCGGCGCGGGTCTCCTCGCGCATCTCTTTCAGTATTCTGTCGCGCTCGTTGCAGAACTTGATTCGTGAGTCATGGATACGCCCCCTCAATCTACGCCGCAGCAACTGATGAACACCCCCGAACGCTCGATTAGTTTGTTTGAACTCTTTAAAGGGTTCGCCACCATTGGTGTACTGGGCTTTGGCGGGGTCGCTGTCATGGCGCGACACGTGATCGTTGAACAGTATCAGTGGCTCACTGAAAAAGAGTACGCGACCATTTTGGGCATGGGACAAGTCTTGCCTGGTGCCAACGTCGTGAATGCCTCAGTGGTGATTGGCGATCGTTTTCAAGGGCCTAAAGGGTCGATCGTTTGCGTGCTCGGCATCATGGTGCTGCCCATCATGATCTTGCTGGCGTTTGCCATGCTTTACGACAAGTTTGCTCAACTGCCCGCAGTCAACGTGGCTCTCACTGGGGCTGGCGCTGCGGCCGCTGGGATGGTGCTCGCCACTGGCCTAAAAATGGCGATCAAGGTCAAACTCGACTTGGCCGGCTGGCTCATCGCCGGGTTCGCAATCTTGGGGATTTTGGTCTTGCACCTACCCATGGTGTACGTCGTGCTGGCATTGATCCCGACAGCCCTCGTCATCACCGCATGGTTAGGTAAAAAATGAGCGAGCCTAGTATCTTAGGGCAGTTAGCCCGTAGCTTCGCGATGATTTCTCTCATCGCCATTGGTGGTATCAATGCCGTGCTGCCGGCGCTTCGCGACGTTGTGGTCGACTCGATGCGCTGGATGGACGACGAGAAGTTTATGCAGCTGTTTGCCATCGCGCAGATCACACCGGGCCCAAACGTGGTGATCGTGAGCTTAGTCGGCTGGCAAATTGCCGGGTTTGCTGGCTTGCTGGTGGCCACGCTCGCCATGCTTGTGCCAGCCTGCCTGCTCGCCTTTTTAGTCGGGCGCTTGGCTAATCGGCTCGAAGGCAGCAAAGGCCTGCGCCTGGCACAAAACGCTTTGGTGCCGGTAGCGATCGGCCTCATCCTCGCAGGTGGCTTAGATTTAAGCCACGCCGCTTACCGAGGCTGGCTAACGCCACTCATCGTGGCAGCTAATGTCGCTGGCATCCTGTTCACCAAGCTCAATCCCGTTTGGGGTTTGATGGCCAGCGCCTTAGTCTCCTTGGCGGCCCATTATTCGGGCCTGTTCGTCCTGGGCTAAGCCGCTCAAGCGCTAGGGCAGGCCGCCTGGCCTGCTGCTCGTCGTCACCGAATGGCGCTGTCGGCCCAAGGCCACACAGCATGAGTAGGCGAGCAAGATAGACACCCCCGCGCTCTGCTCATTGCCTGCCGCCCCTAAGCGGGGAGGATTTCCGCGCCTTCCGTTAAACTTGTGAGCTTGATTCTCTTACCAGCGCCCGCCATGTCTCGCACCCTGTTCGTCACCACTGCCCTGCCCTATGCCAATGGTTCATTTCATATTGGCCACATCATGGAATACATCCAGGCCGATATTTGGGTACGCGCCATGCGCATGGCTGGCCACACTGTGCACTTTGTAGGCGCCGACGACACACACGGCGCACCCGTCATGCTCAAGGCCGAGGCCGAAGGGATCACGCCCAAGCAGCTGGTCGAGCGCATCGGTGCCGAGCGCCCGCAGTACCTGCGAGGGTTTCAAATTGAATTTGATCACTGGCATTCGACTGACTCAGCTGAAAACGTAGAGTTGTCGCAGGATATCTATCGCAAATTACGCGCGGCGGGCCTGATCAGCACGCGCGAAATCGAACAGTTTTACGACCCCGTTAAGGGAATGTTTTTAGCCGATCGTTACATCAAGGGCGAATGCCCCAAGTGCCATGCCAAAGATCAATATGGCGACTCTTGCGAGGCCTGTGGCGCAGTCTATGCCCCGACTGATTTGATCGAGCCTTACTCAACCCTCACCAACGCGCGACCCATACTTAAAACGTCTGAGCATTATTTCTTTCAATTGTCTGATCCGCGTTGCATCGAGTTTTTACAAAAGTGGACAACCGGCAGCAACGTTCAGGGCAATAAACATTTGCAAGCAGAAGTCTTAGCCAAAACACGCGAGTGGCTTGGCAGTGGTGATGAAAAAGCCAATCTTGGTGATTGGGATATCTCGCGCGATGCACCCTATTTTGGGATCGAAATCCCTGATGCACCAGGTAAGTACTTTTATGTTTGGCTCGATGCCCCTGTCGGCTATCTTGCCTCATTGAAATCGTATTGCGCCAAAATTGGTGTCGACTTTGAGGCACTGCTTGATCCAAACGGCACAACCGAACAAGTGCACTTTATCGGCAAAGATATTATCTATTTTCACGCTTTGTTTTGGCCCGCCACTTTGCAGTTTTCAGGTCGTAAAACGCCCGACCAACTCAATGTGCATGGGTTTATTACGGTCAGCGGCGAAAAAATGTCAAAAAGCCGTGGCACCGGGATCTCGCCCCTGCGCTACCTTGAACTTGGCATGAACGCCGAATGGATGCGCTATTACATCGCCGCTAAGCTCAACGCGCGGGTTGAAGACATTGACTTTAATCCCGATGACTTTATCGCCCGAGTCAACAGCGATTTGGTTGGCAAGTACATCAATATTGCGAGCCGAGCTGCCAATTTCATTAGCAAATATTTTGACGGACAACTCGCCTACCCAGACGATGCTGCCTTGTTGGGCAGCAACTGGGCACAAGCTGCAGACCGCATTCGCGCCGATCTTGAGGCGCGCGAGTACGGGCGGGCGATTCGCGAGATCATGGCGCATGCCGATCAGATCAATCAAGCCTTTGATACGGCCCAGCCTTGGCTCATTGCAAAAACCTTGGCGTCTGCCGAGCCCTCGCAGCGGGTCGCACTACAGCACATCTGCTCGTCGGCACTGGCAGGTTTCAAGGCCTTATCCGTCATGCTGGCACCGATCTTGCCTGCCTTGTCACAGCGCGTCGCCACTGAATTGTTTGGCCAGACTAGCAGCTTCGTCTGGACCGATGCTGGCGTGTTGCCCCGCCAAATCAACCCCTTCAAGCATCTCATGCAACGGGTAGAGCCGACGATGCTCGATGAATTGTTTGAGATTCCGACGCAGATAGCTTCAACCAAGCAGGCTAGCTCTACGCAACAGGGTGCTGCGGCTAAGCAGAGTGGCTCTACGAAACAGGGTGCTGCGACTAAGCAGACTGGTTCAGATAAGCAAGGTGCTGCAGCGACCCAAGCGACCGCGGCCCACGACCAACAGCCTGCAAGCGCACAAACCACTGCTGGCAATCTTGCCGAGGCGAACGCGCTGGCCCCCGGCGGCGAGCCGCTCGCCCCCACCATCACGATTGATGACTTTGTCAAAATCGATTTGCGCGTGGCCCGTATCGTCAACTGTGAACAGGTTGAGGGTTCGACCAAGTTATTGCGGCTAACGCTCGATGTGGGCGAAGGCCGCCTGCGCAACGTTTTTTCTGGAATTAAGTCTGCCTACACACCAGAGCAGCTGATTGGGCGCCTGACCGTTGTCGTGGCCAACTTAGCGCCCCGCAAGATGAAGTTTGGCGTGTCTGAGGGCATGGTGTTGGCGGCAAGCCATTTTGACGACAAAATTGATAGCGGCATCTATGTGCTCGACCCATCGTCAGGTGCGCAGCCCGGAATGCGGATTCACTAAGACTGGAGCGGGTGATGGGAATCGAACCCACGCCTGAGGCTTGGGAAGCCGCCGTTCTGCCATTGAACTACACCCGCTCTGGCGCTCAGTCGAAACGAATTATACGAGATCATTGCCAAACAGTCTGACAGACTGGGCTGGCAACCACTACAATGCTCGGCATGGAAATCGTACTCAATGGCCAGGCAAAAACTTTAGCCGGCCCCCTCTCTGTTGCAGCACTTGTTGCCGAGCTTGGTTTTACCGGCAAACGCATCGCGGTCGAGCGCAATGGCGAAATCGTCCCTAAAAGCACACATGCGCAGGTGCTGATCGCTGCAGGCGACCAGCTCGAAATCGTCGTCGCCGTAGGCGGGGGTTAGCCGTGCACCCAGCCCACATCCGTAGTTTTGTGAATCGACGTAGTCACATTACGCAAGGTCAACAAGAGGCCCTTGACGCCTTTTTAACTAAGTGGTCGCTACCCTATCGCCCCAGTCTGTTGAGCTTGGCCGAGACCTTTGAACGCGAAGCGCCAACGATTCTTGAAATTGGTTTTGGCATGGGCGAAACCACTGAAAAAATAGCGCTTGCCCGTCCTGGTGATAATTTTTTAGGCGTCGAAGTGTTTAACGCTGGTGTCGGCGCCCTGCTCAAGCGCATTGAGGCCTCAAGCCTGAAAAATATCCGTATTATTCAACATGATGCCGTTGAGGTTTTGCGCGATATGCTTGCCCCTCAAAGCCTGGCGGGCGTGCACATTTATTTTCCGGATCCATGGCCTAAAACGCGTCACCATAAACGCCGCTTAATTCAACCGCCGTTAATCGAGTTACTTGCAAGCCGGTTGGCACCAGGTGCCTATATCCATTGCGCCACCGACTGGCAACACTACGCCGAGCAAATGTTAACGGTGCTATCGGCCGACACCAGCTTGCAAAACACCTGCGAGGGCTTTGCGCCTCGACCTGAGTTCAGGCCGTTAACCAAATTTGAAAACCGCGGCCTACGCTTGGGCCACGGTGTTTGGGACGTCATTTTTACAAAACGCTAAGTCTCTGCTGCGCTGGGGCACACCCTGAAACCAGTTGCCCCGTTGAGATTTCTAAGGCTCAAGCCTTTAGCGCCCAAAGCCGCCAAGTTTGCCTAGGTTTTTCATGCCGCCCATGGCGCGCATCATTTTGGCCATCCCGCCTTTTTTCATTTGCTTCATCATGCCCTGCATTTGCTCAAACTGATTGAGCATGCGATTGACCTCTTGCACTGGCACGCCGGCCCCCGCCGCGATGCGACGCTTACGTGACGCTTTGAGCAACTCGGGTTTGGTGCGCTCAAGCGGCGTCATTGAGTTGATGATGCCTTCGGTGCGGCGCATCTGTTTTTCGGCCTGACCACTTTGCAGCTGGCCCGCGGCTTGCGCAAACTGTGCAGGCAGTTTTTCGAGCATTGAGCTCATATCGCCCATTTTTTTCACTTGGGCAAGCTGGTCTTTAAAATCATTTAAATCAAATTTATCGCCCGACTTAATTTTTGCCGCAAACTTGTTGGCCTCGGCGACATCAATATTTTGCTGAGCCTGCTCAACGAGCGACAAAATATCGCCCATGCCCAACACCCGCTGCGCCATACGCTCGGGGTGAAAGGGTTCAAGGCCATCAAGCTTTTCAGATACGCCCACAAACTTTAGAGGCTTGCCAGTGACATGACGCACCGACAACGCCGCACCACCGCGCGCATCGCCATCAAGCTTGGTCAATACGACGCCCGTTAACGGCAAGGCGTCAGCAAAGGCGCGCGCCGTATTCACAGCATCTTGACCCTGCATGGCGTCAACCACAAAGAGCGTTTCGATCGGCTTGAGCACGTCGTGCAACAGCCGAATTTCAAGCATCATCTCTTCGTCGATGCCTAAACGACCTGCCGTATCGACAATCAGCACATCAAAATGATGGCGCTTGGCATAATCAAGCGCCGAACGCGCGATATCAACTGGTTTTTGGCTGGGGTCAGAGGCGATCCACTCAACCCCTACCTGCGCCGCCACGGTTTTTAGCTGCTCGATGGCCGCCGGGCGATAGACGTCGGCGCTGACCACGGCAACTTTCTTTTTGCCAGTTTTGCGACCATGTGCAACATGACCACCCTCGGTCAGCCAGCGGGCCAATTTACCGGTGGTGGTCGTTTTACCCGCACCTTGCAAACCGGCCATTAAAATGATGGCTGGCGGCTGCATCGCTAAAGACAGCTCGCTGGCGTCTGGGCCCAAATCGCCGCCCATCAGCGCCGTCAGCTCTTTGTGCACCACGCCCACTAGCGCCTGGCCCGGCGACAAGCTACCCACAACTTCTGCGCCCAGGGCCTTTTCTTTCACGTTAGCCACAAACTCGCGTACGACCGGCAGCGAGACATCGGCCTCGAGCAGGGCTAAACGCACCTCACGCAACATCTCTTGCGTATTGGCTTCGGTCAGGCGGGCTTCGCCCCGAATGGTCTTGACGACTCGGGATAGTCGTTGGGTTAGATTTTCAAGCATGGCAACAGTTTCGCTTTACACTAGACACATGTCTTCGCCCATTGTATTTCACTC
>CANCMG010000046.1 GCA_947378965.1 Alcaligenaceae bacterium
GCGGGGCACTTTTTTCATGGCAAACTTTTGATTTTGCGTCAGTTGGTGCAAACGCGTTTGCAGGCCCTTTAAACTGTTTCGAAATGTTTAGAAATGCCACAGACGATAGTGGATTGCCTATAATGAGGTCTTTACTTGGCGGCGGCTTCCTGATGATCAATCTAGTCATTTCTGCGGTGCAACCTCTTGCACGCTTTGTTTCGATCGCCGCAGTGATTTTGCTGAGCGCAGCATCGCTTCACATACCCAGCGCTGCGTTCGCTCAGTCAGCCACAAGCACAACGGCAAAAACTGGTCCGTCAGCCGAGGTCAAGGTTGAGCCTAAAGTGGATCCCAAAACGGATGCCAAGCCTGATCCAAAGCCCAAGTCAAAGGGTGACCCTAAGGCTGATCCGAAGGCCAGCGCTAAGGCTGAGCCAAAGCCCGCAGCACCCTCTGCCGCAGCGATATCTGCCACGACCCCACCGTTGCTTTCTCCGATTCAAGTCGGCGAACTCTCTAGTGTGCCTGCGCCCGCAATTGCCGCAAAAGCTTGGATCACGGTTGATGTGACAAGTGGTCAGATCGTGTCGTCATCCAATGCCGATCAAAAAATTGAACCCGCCTCACTGACCAAAATCATGACGGCCTATCTGGCGTTCTCGGCGCTTAAAGAAAAGCGCATCACGCTTGACCAACAAGCCAACGTGTCACAAGTCGCCTGGAAAACTCGCGGCTCAAGGATGTTTATCGAACCGCGCAAGCCTGTCACGATCGATGAGTTGATTAAGGGTGTGATCATTCAATCTGGTAATGATGCGTCGGTTGCTTTAGCCGAGGCGATTTCGGGCACTGAGGCCTCGTTTGTGACACTCATGAACGAAGAGGCTCAGCGCCTTGGCATGACAAATACAAACTTTATGAATGCGGGCGGCTTACCCGACCCACAGCATTTCAGTACGGTCCGTGATCTGGCCGTATTGGCACGTCGCATGATTAACGATCACCCTGAATATTTTCCGTATTACTCAATACGCGAGTTCACTTATAACAAGATTAAGCAGCCCAATCGCAATCGTTTGTTGTGGGCTGATCCTTCAGTGGATGGCATGAAAACAGGCCACACTGAGGGTGCGGGCTACTGTCTGGTGGCAACGGCTAAACGAGGCGACCGCCGCGTGATCACGGTGCTTGTTGGTTCAGATAGCATGGCGACACGTGCTGAAGAGAGCCTCAAGCTTTTGAACTGGACGTTCCAAAATTTTGAAACAATCAAAATTTTTGATAAGGCACAGGCTGCTGTCGAATCGCGTGTGTGGCAAGGCAAAACAGAGAACACTAAACTCGGTGTCGCCGAGCCACTATGGGTCACCGTGCCGCGCGGTAAGGCTGGCGATATTAAGCCAGTGGCTAAGCGCCCAGACCCGTTATTTGCACCGCTCGCGCAAGGCCAAAAAGTTGGCACACTGAGCCTGATGCTTGACGACAAATTACTGCGCACCGAACCGCTTGAGGTAATCGACCCGGTCGAACGTGCGGGCGTGGTCGGGCGCTGGTCTGATTCGATCAGATTGTGGTTTAGATAAGAAAATTTAAAAACAAGGATAGTGAAATGGTTCAGAACATGTTGATTCAAGGCGTCTCGGGTGATCCGATTGTTTATTTGAACGGAACCTTCGGGCCCTTGTCTGAAGCCAAAGTTTCGGTTCTTGATCGTGGCTTTATCTTTGGTGATGGTATCTATGAAGTGGTGCCTGTGTATCACGGCAAACTCTTTCGCATGAAAGAACACTTGGCGCGCTTAGAGCGTAGTCTAAAGAAACTTGACATTGCACAACCCATGACGCTTGCTCAATGGGAAGCTCTCGTTAAAGATTTGCTCAGCCGCTCCTCTGAAAAAACCTGCATGGTGTATTTGCAAATTACGCGCGGCGTGGCTAAGCGCGATCATGCTTTTCCGGTGCCCACTGTCAGCCCGACGATTTTTGGCATGGTGGCCCCTATGACGCCGCCTACAGCTGCGGTGCGAGAAAAAGGTTTGCGCGCAGTCAGTATCCCCGACGAGCGTTGGTTACATTGCGACATCAAATCGGTATCGTTATTGGGTAACGTGCTGGCTAAGCAAGCCGCGGTCAACGCAGGTGTCGATGAAGTCATTCAGTTTCGCAACGGCAATCTCACTGAAGGTGCTTCGTGCAACATTTGGGTGGCTAAAGGCGGCAAGTTGATTGCCCCGTTAAAAGATAATTTGGTGCTTGAAGGGATTCGTTACGGCTTGCTGCAAGAGCTCACGACCGAGATGGGGATCCCGTTTGAGTTGCGCGTGGTCACGCAAGACGAGGTGAACAGCGCCGACGAGTTGATGATGTCGTCAGCAACGCGCGAAGTGTTGCCGATTGTTGAGCTTGACGGTAAACCCGTGGGGCAAGGTAAGCCAGGCGGCGTGTATCAGCGGCTGCGTGCCGCCTACGATGCGCGTATTGCCGCTCTGGCCTAACCAGTCACAAGTTGCTTGCAAGGGGGCCGGCGCTTTTGTCGGCCCAAGCACCCAACCACCCCACGATTTGATCACCTCTGCCCCATGAACATATCGCAGTCTGAAGACGAATCGCTAATTGAGTATCCTTCGGATTTTCCGATTAAGGTGATGGGTAAGGCTGTGCCCGATTTGGTCGAAGAGCTCACAGCAATAGTGCTTGAGTTCGATCCAAGCTTTAATCTCGCAACCATCGAACGCAGGCCTAGTAAGGCCGGCAATTATCTGGGGTTAACGTTTACGGTGCGCGCAACCTCGCGCCCGCAGTTAGACGGCCTGTATCGCGCTTTGCACGCACACCCAGCGGTGTCGGTGGTGCTGTAGTGTGGCCGATGCCACCTATGTCGCGTGTGGTACCAAGGGCAGCAACCGCTTCAAGTTCAGCCCAGTGCCAGGCGTCAAGGCGTAATCGAAAATCGGTGACCCTGTGATTCGTACTTGGCCCCGCCCGACTGAGTACCAGACGGTGTGGCTTGCCATGCAAGAGTTCACCAACAATCGTACGGCCACAACCCCAGACGAAATCTGGTTGGTTGAGCATTTGCCGGTTTACACCCAGGGTCAGGCGGGTAAGCCCGAGCATCTGCTGAGCGCAGGCAATATCCCCGTCATCAAAACTGACCGCGGTGGCCAGATTACCTATCATGGCCCAGGTCAGATCATGGCCTATGTGTTGGCTGATTTAAAACGCTCGGGGCGTTATATCAAACAGTTCGTCTTCGAAATCGAAGAATCCTTAATCGCCACGTTGGCGCTATATGGGGTCGACCAAGCCTGCCGTAAGCCAGGTGCGCCAGGCGTGTATGTGCCAGGCCAGCATGCTTTAGCCAAGATAGCAGCCCTAGGGATCAAGGTGAGGCGGGGTTGCACCTATCACGGTCTGGCATTGAACCTTGATCTGGATTTGACCCCCTTTGAGGGGATCAACCCTTGCGGCTATGCGGGTTTGCAGACCGTTAGCATGGCAAGCTGTGGGGTGATAGCCCAGTGGGATGACGTCGCGCAAGCCTTGGCCCAACAAATTGTTAAACGCTGCGGCTTACAAATGTACGACCTTTAGGGTTGGGTTGTGGTCGTCTGTGCGCAAACAGGGTGACGTCCCTGGTGCGAAGCCAAGCGAAGCGAGTGAAAGAGTCTTTTACGAAAGCTGCAGTATTGGTCGAGGCAGTAGGAGGCTCTATTCTATGGGGTGGAGAGGAGATCAAACCAAAGGTTATCTTCGAGAAAAAGCCCTTGAGCAGTTAAAATGCAAACTTAACGCTTAGGAAACTACCGTGACGTACGACGCAACGCAGAAACAGAAGGCACACGATAAAGTCTCGCGCATCCCCGTTAAGGTGGTGGCGGCCGAGCGCCTGAAAAAACCCGAATGGATTCGCGTAAAAGCTGCGCCAGCGGGCTCAAGGTTTTATGACATCAAACGCATTCTGCGCGAGCACAACCTGCACACGGTTTGCGAAGAGGCGTCTTGCCCTAACATTGGCGAGTGCTTTGGTAAAGGCACAGCCACCTTCATGATCATGGGTGACAAGTGCACCCGTCGCTGCCCGTTTTGTGATGTTGGACACGGCCGACCTGACCCGCTTGACGTTGACGAACCTATGAACTTGGCGCGCACGATTGCCGCGCTTAAGTTGACCTATGTGGTGATTACTTCGGTTGATCGCGACGATTTACGTGATGGCGGCGCGGCCCACTTTGTTGAATGTATTCAAAAAGTGCGCGAGTTATCGCCTGCTACCCGAATCGAAGTGCTGGTGCCTGATTTCAGGGGGCGGCTTGACCGCGCGCTCGAAATTTTAGACGGCGGCCCGCCTGATGTCATGAACCACAATTTAGAAACCGTGCCACGTTTGTATAAGCAGGCCCGCCCCGGTTCAGACTACCTGCATTCGTTAAAGCTCTTACAAGAGTTTAAAAAACGTCATCCAGGCACGCCGACCAAATCGGGTTTGATGCTTGGCTTGGGCGAAACCGACGACGAAATTCTGCAAGTGATGCGCGATATGCGCGCCCACGACGTTGAAATGCTAACGATTGGGCAATATCTGCAACCCTCGCAGCACCATCTGCCAGTATTGCGCTACGTGCACCCCGACACCTTCAAAATGTTTGAGCGCGAAGCCTATGCAATGGGCTTCAACCACGCCGCGGTCGGGGCGATGGTCAGATCGTCGTATCACGCAGACGAACAGGCACATGCTGCTGGCGTGAATTAATCCTAATTTTTTAGTGGTTTCGTTGGGCATCAGCATTGGTGTGATGCCGACTAAAAACACATAAAAAAACCTATAGGTATATTTTTGTATATAATAATTAACTTATGAGTTATATTATTTAAATAATAATTAACCTATAGGTGTTTTATGAATCGACGCTTTCAAAACCTACAGCTACAACAAATGGACGCCACACTTACGCCCTGGCAGCAGCGGCCCTTGAATCCGCCGCCTGCGAGGGGTTGGACGCGTGCGATTAGAGATGCACTGGGGATGACTGCAGTGGCTTTTGCGCACCGCCTGGGGATGAGCCCCGCCGGCGTGCACAAGCTTGAGCAGGCAGAGGCCAATGAAACAATCACCTTGGCCTCTCTAAAAAAAATGGCTGCTGCGTTAGATTGCGAACTCCGTTACGCCTTAGTGCCGAAGGCGTCATTACAGCAAATGATCAAGAGCCGTGCGATGCACCTGGCACAAGAGCGCATTTACCCGGTGGCGCATTCAATGTCACTTGAGGATCAGTCGGTCAAAGCGGATTTCAATGCGATCCAGTTAGATTTGTTAACAACTGAGATCCTCGACGGCCCTCGCCGAAATCTTTGGTAAGAGATCAGCACGCATGAAGTTCACCTATCCCGTTGGGGCGACCCCTATTGATCCCGACGAGGCCGCCGGCTTGCTCCCCTCACACATTTCTACGCAAAGCGATCTCAACACGTGGGAAGAGGCAAATATTTTGCAGGGTGCTGCTTGGGCACAACGTCAAAAGAAACGAGAGCTGCTGGAGGAGGGGTTTGTCCGTGAGTTGCATAAACAGATGTTTAACCGCACCTGGCGTTGGGCAGGTACCTTTCGTGCGAGCAATAAAAATATTGGTGTCGACTGGGCGCACGTCTCAGTGCGTCTGAACAACCTTTTGGTGAATACGCAGTATCAGATGAGCCATGCCATATTCGCAGCGGATGAGCTCGCCGTGCGGTTTCACCATCAGCTGGTATGGATTCACCCATTTCCGAATGGTAACGGCCGCCACGCACGACTACTTGCAGACACCCTCGCAGTGCGCCTTGGGCAAAAACGGTTTTCGTGGGGCGCGAATGCGTTGCTAACAGGAAGTGAGCTACGCCATCAGTATCTTGAGGCTCTGCGCGCCGCCGACATTGGCGAGTACGAGCGGCTTCTAGCGTTTGCCCGTTGCTAGAAAAAGATCGGCTTACAGTTTATTTGTTTATAAACAAATGCTTACGTAACTATTTGCGTAACATACAAAAAAGTTTCTTAAGTAAAATGACTAATCAGACCTTCACGGCAGGCCTAAGCTCATGCTGCCGAGGCAAGGCGTTAGAATGGTTCAGATCAACCGTCAACACCACGCAACATGACAACAGAGCGCAGCTAAAAGCGCCATCCGTCCGGAGACAAAAAGTGATTAAAAGTAATCGATTGCTAGCCGTACTGTTTGCCGCTGGCGCTGCCTGTTTGGCGCTGCCGCAACTTGGCTACGCCCAAGACTATCCCACTAAATCTATCAAGCTGATCATTCCGTATCCCCCAGGCGGCGGTACAGATTATGTTGGGCGTGTGGTGGGCAGCAAGATGGCTGAACTCACCAAGTGGACCGTCATTTTAGAAAATCGCCCCGGTGCAGGGGGCAACCTTGCCGCCGAGGCCGTCGCAAAAAGCGCACCCGATGGCTACACCTTGCTGTTGGCACAAACCGATAGCGTGATGGTGAGCCCTTGGTTAAATCCAAGCGTGGGCTACGACACACTTAAAAGCTTCACACCAGTCGTTCAATTGACCATCACGCCTGGCGCGATTGTGAGCGCCAGCAATTCAACCATTCGTACGCCGGCCGACATGATTACCAAGGGCAAGACCACTGAAGGCTTGCGTTGGGCGACTGCCGGCGCAGGGACCTTTGGTGATTTGCTGGGCGAGCAATATAAAAAGGCCATGAACATCAATTTGGTGAACACCGCTTACAAAGGAGCGCCGCCAGCGTTAACCGATGTAATGGGCGGCCACGTTGACGTTGCCTTGTTATCGCTGGGCTCAGTGTTGCCTCAAGTTAAAACGGGTAAGTTGCATGCGGTCGCTGTCACGACTGCGACGCGTGCCAACCTATTGCCTGACACGCCTACGTTGGCAGAGTCAGGCGCGACTGGTATGGACGGCAGTATCTGGGTAGGGATTTTTGTGCCGGTCGGTACTCCGATGCCGATCGTGCAAAAGTTAAATGCTGAATTTAACCGCGCCTTACAGCAATCCGATGTCAAAGAAAAAATCATTTCTGTTGGTGTGGATGTTGTCGGTGGCTCGGTCGAAACCTATACAGAGTTTGTCAAAACTGACTTTGCGCGCTGGGGCAAAATCGTGAAAGATTCTGGGATCAAGTTGCAATAGTTCGCTGTTTGCTTGGTGACGAGGTGGGGCTGGCAGACCTCAACCTGACTAGCTGAGCAAAGTATGATCCATAAGAAATTTCAGCACACTAACTACGCCTGAGTAGCCGGATAGCTAAAAGCAATAAGAATCAAGACTAAAAACGATCATTTATTAATGTTTAAAACACCTCAGTAAAAGGTATCACCCTGCTATGCAACTGCAAGGAATCCGTGTCATTGATTTAACCCGCATCGTGTCGGGTCCGTTTTGTACGATGTTTTTGGCTGATATGGGAGCCGAGGTCATCAAGATCGAAACGCCCGGCAAAGGCGACCCCGTGCGCAAGCAGGGTGAATCACCTAACGGGTTTTCGTATTACTTTGCCACCTTTAACCGCAACAAGCGCTCGCTGGCAATTGATTTGCGCAGCGAAGAAGGCAAAGAGGTCTTGCGCAAGTTGTTAGCCACTGCTGATGTCGTGGTCAACAACTTCAGGCCAGGTGTGATGGATGCGATGGGCTTTGGGCGTGAGGCCTTGCGTCAAATCAAACCCAATCTTATCCGCTGTAATTTGACCGGCTTTGGTTTGGACGGCCCATATGCCGAGCGACCATCGTTTGACTTTATTGCACAGGCCATGAGTGGCTTCATGAGTGTGAATGGCGATGAAGGCGAACCCCCAATGCGCGCCGCACCGCCGATCTCTGATTTGTTGTCGGGTATGTATGCCGCGATGGGGATCATGGCCGCCTTGCTGCGCCGTGATCGTACCGGTCAAGGCGAAGAGGTCACGACTTCACTGACCGACAGCATGACTAGCGTGATGGCGTTTTTGGCTTCAAACTATTTTGCGACAGGTAAGCTACCTGCGCGTACCGGCAACGATAATGCGCTGGTATCGCCCTACGGGATGTTTGATGCGACGGATGGTCAAGTGGCCCTTGCCCCCAGCAACGACGGTGTGTATTCAAAGTTATTAACCGTGTTGGGCTTGGATCATTTACGCGCGCGCCCCGAGTTTTTAAACAATAAGCTGAGATTTCAAAATCGCAAGCAAATTAACGCTGAGATCAACGTCAAAATCGGTGAAAAGCCGATCGCGCACTGGATCGAAGTCTTGAATCAGGCGGGCGTGCCTTGTGGCCGTGTGCTGAACGTGCAAGAGGCTTTTGATGATCCGCAGACCCAGCATCAGCAGATGCGGATGACGATTCAGCACCCAGACCACGGTCGGCTTGATGTGCTGGGGTTTCCGATCAAGTTTACGGATGATCCCTGCAAGATGTATCGGCCACCGCCTAACCTTGGTGGGGATAATATGGGTGTGTTGACCGAATTGGGGTTGAGTAGAGAAGCTATTGACGCTTTGAAGGCGAAGGGCGTGATTTAATTGGTGACTGATCAACGCAAACCCCCGAATCGAAAGTTCCGTTCTGTCGGATTTGTTAGTTGGTAAAAATTAAAGGAGCGTCGTTGCTGGCGTCCCTGTGGCATTAAGATAGTTCGGTTTAAAGACAAAGTATTGATCGATTGACTAAAAACATACGAGGCATTTTATGAGCGCAACAGGTTCACGTTTTGTCACGATTACCGAAGTCGGTACGCGTGATGGGTTTCAGGCTGAAAAAGAGCAGATCAGCGTTGCCGATAAGGTAGCCGTGATTGACGCCTTGATTGATGCAGGCTTACGCAGCGTTGAGGCGACATCGTTTGTATCGCCACGTGCCTTGCCGCAGTTGGCGGATGCCGCTGACGTGATGGCACAAGTGCAGCGCAAACCGGGCGTTAAGCTCGCTGTGTTGGTGCCCAACGCTCGTGGCGCTGAGCGCGCCGCCGCAGCCAAGGCCGACGTCATGGTGGGTTTCATTTCAGCCAGCGAAAGCCATTGCAAAACCAATCTGAATAAAACGATTGACGAAGCGATTGCTGATTTTGCACAAGTCGTGCCAATCGCTAATCAGTGGGGCATTCAAATGCACGGTGGTTTAGCCACTGCCTTTGGTTGTCCGTTTGAAGGTGATGTACCGATCAATAACATTTTGAAGATCGTGGGCGCCTATCATGCCCACGGTATTCGTCGCATCGGTTTTGGCGATACAACCGGGATGGCGACACCACCGGTTGTGACCCGTACGGTCGAAGCCGTACGCAACAAATTCCCAGACGTGCAAATCGCGTTGCACTTTCATAACACCCGCGGCGTAGGCTTAGCCAACGTGATGAACGGTTTGCAACTTGGCGTGCTTGAGTACGAATCATCAATTGCTGGCTTGGGCGGTTGCCCCTTTGCGCCAGGCGCCACAGGCAACATTTGCACCGAAGACTTGGTGTATTTGTTGCATGAATGCGGCTATGACACCGGCATCGATCTGGACAAACTGATTTTGGTTGCAAAAGAAGTCGAGAAGATTGTGGGTCGTCAGTTGCCAGGTCAGATGATGAAGGCGGGCCCAAGGCTTAAGCTGATGTCGACGGCTTCAGTGCGCACTGCTGTGGGTTGATTGTAGCGACGCAACGTTGCGTGCACACGCAAGTTCAATAGAAGAAACGCCCTACGTAGGGCGTTTTTTTAAGAGGTCGTTTCGTGGTCATGACCAATACTCTAATATGGCTAATACAAAACCCAGACTATTTCCAGCTGAGGTTCAACTTTTTATGTGATGTCGCACAGTCTCTCAGATAGAGATTAATTAGACTCTGATAGGGAATCCCTACCTCTTCTGAGATAGCCTTAAAGTAAGTCACGGAGTCTTCATCGAGCCGAATCGTAATCGGCCTTTTGGATTGTGATGCATAAGGGTTTTTGCGAGCCTTAGAAAAATCATATTCTTTGCGCATAAGTCACCTTTGCTAGGCTTTTAATTCTTGGGTGTTTAATTAGTTCGGTAAGAGAGCGCTCGAAATCTGAGAAAAAAGATTTGTCATCTAGCATCCGCCTGTCATTCCCGTCCATCGTAACCAATTCATACAATTGTATTTTCTGTTTCCTTTTGTCGACATCATGCGAGCGCACTTGGACAAATATGCCCACTGTAGTCAAAACTCTCTATCCGTCGTTCGACTAAAATTAAGTTTCAAGATATCGCAAAGGAATCGCCATGAGCGGTGACGCATCGTAGTTAAGATAATTTGGTTTGAATGTACAGGCTGCCCTACGACGTAGGGCGGTTCTTTTTGAGGGGTTGATTTTGTGGCGATGGATTGGAAATCTTGCGGCGGTGCTGACTCTGACTGGAATTAGTCTTTCTCATTTGCTAGAAGACCCGTTTAAATCTTGGCTGGCTTTAATCGTTTTTACAACGGTCGGTGGCTATATCGCTTGGCTGTCCTATCGAACTGCTGAAAAGTTGTTGCAGTTACATTGTCAGGTTGGCATTATGCCGATCAGCACGTTCGCTCGATGGGCAACTGCCGATGGAAGAAATATTGTTTATGAGGTATTTCGAAATATTCAGGTAAAGCGGCCTTTTATTAAACAAATTGACCATCAGTTTGCATGGACTGGGACAAAGCCTCCGACGGTTACCTCTGACTTGCAAGCCATCAAGCTGGTAAACGCAGAAGCAGGAGCAAGTAGCCTTCGATTTATCCTGCCACACGCACGTGTATTTAACGAAACCGACGTCTTACATTGTCGTATGGATCTTGACGACTCAGACCAATGCGCAGAACCATTTTTAGAGCAAATCGTACGTAATCCAATCCGATTCATTTCATTTCGTGTTGAGTTGCTGCATGTGACACCGCGCTATCATCGCGAACAGGCGGTTTTAACCAAGACTCAATTGGATGAGAATGGGCCCCTCATTGCCGAGATCGTTGCGAAAATTAAGTTTGATGGAATTACAAAATCTTTTGAATACAATTTAACGGATCCAACGCCTGGGTATCGCTACCGCTTGAAGTGGACTCGGCCAACTCACAGAGATTTGCCTCGATCGAAGTAACAACGGTCATTAAACAATCACTCCCCCAAATAAGCAGCCCTTACCTTAGGATCCTCCAACATCTGCTTGGCATCCCCGCTCATCGTGATTAATCCCGAATCCATCACATAAGCGCGATCCGCCGCCTGCAAGGCTAAGCGAGCATTTTGCTCAACCAGCAACACGGTCACGCCCTGCGCTGAAATATCCCGCACCACTTCAAACACCTTGGCGACCATCAAGGGTGATAAACCCATCGAAGGTTCATCTAACAGCAATAGCTTAGGCTGGCTCATCAACGCACGCGCCATAGCCAGCATTTGTTGTTCACCACCCGACATGGTGCCGGCCAGTTGATTAGCACGCTCTTTTAAACGTGGAAAAATCTCAAACATGCGCTCGATATCGGCTTGAATCTTCGCGTTGTCGTTGCGGGTGTAGGCACCCATCTGAAGATTTTCAATGATGGTCATGCGCGCAAACACGCCGCGCCCTTCGGGCACCATGGCCAAGCCCTTTTTGAGTAAGGCGTGGCTTTCAATCCCTTTAGTCGATTCGCCCATATATTGCACGTCACCTGCGATCCAAGCTTGTAAGCCGGTGATGGCTTTCATGGCGGTGGTTTTGCCTGCGCCGTTTGCGCCGATTAGAGTGACGAGTTCGCCTTCGCGAATTTCAAGGTCGAGCCCCTTGATGGCGTGAATGCCGCCGTAGGCCACCTTTAGACCAGAGACTTTAAGCATGATGTTTTTCATGAGTTAGTGCGCCGGTGTGCCAAGATAGGCTTCAATCACAGCCGGATCTTTTCGTACGTCTTGCGGTAAGCCTTGTGCGATGACTTTGCCGTAATCCAGTACGGTCATCTGGTCGCACAGGCCCATTACAAGTTTGACGTCGTGTTCAATTAACAAGATCGTGCGCCCGTCTTGGCGGATCTTATCGAGCAGCGCACGCAGCTCGACTTTTTCAGTGGCGTTCATACCGGCAGCGGGTTCATCAAGCGCCAGCAGTTTGGGTTCGGTTGCTAGGGCTCGTGCGATCTCAAGACGACGCTGATGGCCGTACGACAGATTACGTGCGGTGTAGTGGGCGTACTGACCAATGCCGACATACTCAAGCAAGTCATGCGCCATGTCTTCGATGGCGGCCTCTTCGCGCTTGACTGAAGCAGGGCGAAACACCGCACCAAAGATCCCTGCCTTGGTGCGCACGTGTCGGCCCACCATCACGTTTTCAAGGGCGGTCATGTCGCCAAATAAACGAATATTTTGAAAGGTACGTGCGATGCCCGCCTTAGCCACTTCGTGAACAGCTATGGGTTGATAGGGCTTGCTGCCCAGCATAAAGGTGCCAGAGTCGGGGGTATACAAGCCAGTGATGACGTTAAAAAAAGTCGTCTTGCCCGCACCATTGGGGCCGATCAAGCCATAGATCTGACCCGGCGCAATTTGTAAGCCAACGTCTGACAAGGCATGTAAGCCGCCAAAACGTTTATTGATGTTTTGTACCGACAGTAAAGGCGTTGTCATCGCGCGCCCCCTTCAAGTGGGTTGGTGCCGCTGCGTGTGCGTGCGCCTGTGCGTGTCACGGGGCGGTCTTCGCGTTTGGGCGCGGGCCAAATCCCAGAGGGTCGATATAACATGATGACCACTAACGCTAAACCGAACAGTAATTGGCGCAAGACCTCGGCATCGATGTACACCTGACCGAACAACATTTTTTGCACAGGTTCGGCAAGTTCACGCAAAAATTCTTGAAAACCCACCAATAAGATGCCGCCCAAAATCACACCTGGGATATGACCCATGCCGCCCAACACTATGATGGCCAGCACGTAAATGGATTCCCACAGCACAAACGATTCGGGCGAGACAAAGGCTTGAAAGGCACCAAAGACCACGCCCGAGATACCGCCAAAGGTAGCGCCCATGGCAAAGGCCAAGAGCTTGACGTTACGGGTGTTGATGCCCATGGCCTTGGCCGCGGTTTCGTCTTCGCGGATCGCCACCCAGGCGCGACCGATACGCGAATGTTGTAAACGTAGGCTGACAAACACTACGCCAATCACCAACGCCATGATGAGGTAGTAATACATCAGGCCCGGTGACAACGTGATCCCGAAAAGCTCTTGCGCCTTAGACAGATCAATTCCAAAAAATACCACAGGGTCAATGGCGTTAATACCTTTGGGGCCATTGGTAATGTTGACTGGGCGATCGAGGTTATTTAAAAAGATACGAATGATTTCGCCAAAGCCAAGGGTGACAATTGCCAAATAATCACCGCGTAACTTGAGCGTTGGGGCACCTAATATGACACCAAACAATGCAGCAACGGGCCCGGCGATTAACAACACCCACCAAAATCCCAGATGAATGCCTGACGGAAACAACTGCGCGAGCTCGGCAAACTGAGTGGTGAGTTGAGGCGAACTGAGAAGCGCCATCAAATAAGCGCCCACCGCATAAAAAGCGATGTAGCCCAAATCAAGCAAGCCTGCAAAGCCGACCACAATGTTCAAGCCCAGCGCCAGCATGATGTACAGCAGTGCGAAGTCAAGAATACGCACCCAATAGTTGCCGCCAAAGGTTTGCGCGATAAAGGGCGCTAACAATGCGATGGCGACAAAGCCCACGATCGCCAGCTTTTTCTTTTTCATGTGCCCCCTTTACGCCCGATCGGCGACACGTTCGCCCATGATGCCTGAGGGCCTAAACACTAGCACCACAATCAACACAATGAAGGCAAACACGTCTTGATAATTTGAGCCAAACACATCGTTGGTGAAGTCGCCGATATAGCCCGCACCCAGTGCTTCGATCAGCCCAAGCAAAATCCCACCAATCATGGCACCAGCCAAGTTACCGATGCCGCCAAGCACTGCGGCAGTAAACGCTTTAAGCCCGGGGATAAAGCCCATATAAAAATGCGCGTTACCGTAGTTGGTGGCCATCATTACGCCTGCGACCGCGGCTAACGCTGCGCCGATCATGAAGGTCGCCGAGATCACAAAATTTGGATTGACGCCCATCAAGCTCGCGATGCGCGGGCTTTCGGCGGTGGCGCGCATGGCGCGGCCTAGTTTGGTACGATTGACTAACAACAATAAGCCCACCATCACAACAAACGACAGCACGATGATGACGATCTCTTTGCCTGTGATGACGGCGCCGGTTGAAAAAATATCAATCGGTGACGACGGTAGCAGTGTTGGAAATATCAATGGATTACGTGACCAGATCATCATGGCCAGGGTTTGCAAAATAATCGAGATACCGATTGCAGTGATTAAAGGTGCTAAGCGCGGCGCATTGCGTAGCGGGCGATATGCGACGCGCTCAATGCCATAGGATAAGAATGCGCACGCGGGCATCGCAATGAGCGTGGCCACAACCAACATCAACCACTGCGGCATACTCGGAAACAAATACTGCAAACCTAAGATACCAGAGAGTGCGGTCAAAGCACCCACCATCAAGATGTCACCATGTGCAAAGTTAATGATCCCCAAGATACCGTAGACCATGGTGTAGCCCAAAGCGATCAGCGCATAGATACAGCCAAGCACAAGGCCGTTGACAACTTGTTGGATAAAGATATCCATTCATACTCCTGGGGATGCAACGATCACGTGACATGAACAGAGACCTACAACTAAAAACAACGGCACCGTAGTTGCAGACGGTGCCGTTGTTGCATACGCAAGGTGGCGTTACATTTTCATCACGTCAAGTACAGACTTTTTGCCGCTCTTGAAGTCATAAATCGTAATCACGCCTTCTTTCATGTCGCCTTTTTGATCAAACGCGATATTGCCAATCAAGCCTGGGTAGTTGGTGCTTGGCATTTGCGCCAACACTGCAGCGGCAGTTGTTGAGTTTGCGCGTTTCATTGCATCGACCAAAACGTAAACAGCATCATAGGTAGCGGGCGCGTAGACTTGCACGGGGCCTTTGAAGCGTGCCACGTATTTTATAGAGAAGTCTGTGCCTTTGGCCATGTTTTGCAAAGCCATAACAGCCTCTGAACACACGATGTTTGAAACAGCAGAGCCCGCGAGCTCAGCAACTTTATCGGTACACACGCCGTCACCGGCAACGATCTTGGCTTTGATGCCGAGTTCGCCCGCCTGTTTGGCTAAGGGGCCGCCGGTGGCATCCATGCCACCATACATGATGACGTCAGGTGCGCGACCTTTCACTTTAGTCAAAATAGCCTTGAAGTCGGTGGCTTTATCGTTGGTGGCTTCGCGAGCAACAACGGTGATGCCGGCAGCTTTGACAGCTTTTTCAAATTCATCAGCCAAGCCTTTACCGTAAGCTGTTGCGTCATCAATGATTGCAACTTTTTTCGCGTTCAACACTTTGTTGGTGTAACTAGCCAGGGCAGGGCCTTGCTGCGCATCAGTGGCCACCACGCGATAAGTGACTTTAAAACCTTGCAAGGTGTACTGTGGATTAGTCGATGACGGAGAAATTTGGGTAATGCCTGCATCGTTATATATTTTTGAAGCAGGGATCGATACGCCAGAATTTAAATGACCAACGATACCGACCACTTTTGCATCAACCAGTTTTTGTGCAACAGCCGTACCGGTTTTTGGATCGCCTGCGTCATCTTCAGTCATAAGCTCAAGCTTGATGGCCTTGCCGTCAATCGTGAGGCCTGCTGCGTTGATTTCTTCAACGGCTAAGCGTGCGCCGTTTTCGTTATCTTTACCCAGATGCGCAATTGCGCCAGTGAGTGGGCCCACGTGCCCGATCTTGACGACTTGCTGCGCACTAACAGGTGCGCCTGCTGCCATGATCGCAAGCGTTGCGACGAGCGGCAGAGCTTTGACAAATGGTTGCTGTTTCATGCTGAATCCTCTAAAGAAAAAGAGTGGTGTGCACCAAAGAGTGAGCGGGTCGCTGCATCGATCTTACTGCTTCTGTCACGCTTCGCATCAAGCAGAAATAAAAAATTTGTGAATATTGTGACGTGCGCATTTTAAAGCGCAAGCTTGTTGCAAGTTGCAGCCGGCGCACCACCGTTGGCTTCATTTTTGTGTATAAAAACAGGATGCTAGAGTTGTGGAGGAAATTTCTACAAATGATCGCGCCGTGAACGCTCTTGAACCGCTAGAGCGCCGAGCGGTGTTAAGAGCCTCAGGGCCTAAACTGTTTGGTCCGCGATCGTGTCAATTCACGCGGCTGCATGCTCTCCGGCAATTTTTCCAAATACCGCGCCGCGCATGACTGACGTGGCGCCGGTATACACCTGGTGATACAACCCCGTTGCCTCGCCTGCAGCATACAGACCAGGCATCGGCCGACCATCGCTATCCACGACTTGACTGTCTTTGTTGATTTTGATGCCGCCGTAGGTAAAGCAGATGCCCGGGATAATCGGGTAAGCCATGAAGGGGCCCTGATTGATCGGGCGTGACCAGTTAGATTTTGGGATCTCAAGGTTTGTGGTCGCTAAGCCGTCGAGTTCAAACGGTAAAAACTTGCCGGTTGGGCAACTGTCGTTATAAGCGGCCACCGTTGCACTTAAAGCGGCGGCGGGTAAGCCGCAGGCCTGAGCCAGTTCTTGCAAGGTGTTGCCTTGAATCACGGGCTGATCGGTGCGAATGCTTTTCTTCCAGTTCGGTACGTCGTGAATACTTTGATCGAAGATCACGTAGCAAATGCCGTCAGGCTGTTCGCCAATCGCACGTGAGATATGGTCGTAGTTCACGTCGACCAAACCGGGCGCTTCATTCAAAAACCGTTTGCCGTGTTTGTTAACCAAAATCCCGTAAGTGAAGTTCATCACTAGCGCTTCGGTACCGCCTGAGCGTGGGTCGAGTGGTTCGGCGTGATACGAGCCGAAGTCGCCGGCGGGCGCCGCACCCGCGGCAAGTGCCATGCGGATGCCTTCGCCTTTGTTGTAATAGCCGCCCTTGGCAACTGGGCGCACAAACTTGGCAGCCTGACCAAGGTATTGCGTCAGCATCTCGGGGTTGCCCTGAAAGCCGCCTGACGCGATCACAACGGCCTTGCCGTGTAGCAATAATTCTTGGCCGGTGCTATCTGCGGTGATGACGGTAGAGCGCGCTCCTTGACGGCTAAAGCTGCGTGCAGTGGTTTCGTACAGGCAGGTGACGCCTTTTTTAAGTGCGTACGAGCGCAACGCTTCGATCATGGCTAAGCCGCCGCCCACTGGCATTAAACGAGGTGCTGCTGCGGTTAAGAAATAGGTTGGCAAAAAATCAAATTTGATGCCGTACTGCTTCAACCAAGCAACGGTAGGGCCCGCCATGTTTGCCAGAGTTGAAACGATTTCAGGATCGGGCATACCATGCGCCTTGACGTAGGGCGGCCATTGTTCGTAAGGTGCACTCGCTGCTTCAATGATGTTGGGATCAAGATGAAACCCCGCGTTCGAGACCAGGCGCTCTTCAAAATCGTCGCTCACTTCAGTTTCACTTTTCATCCGAAAATAAGATTCGGTCCAGCGGGTGTTGCCGCCGAAGTCGGGCTCGGGGGAGCGCTCGATGACCACGACGCTTGCGCCTTTGTCGGCGGCGGCCACTGCTGCCGACAGGCCGGCAATGCCGCTGCCGATGACCACGAGATCAAAGCTCATTTCACGGGGTGTGTGTTGTGCTTGAGTCATATCGAGTACCAAATTAGCCTGAAATTATTTCAATTAAACCACGCTGCTGGGCGGCCTGCGGTTCACGAGCACCAGCTAACTGCGTTGGCGCCCCTAGGCTGTTAACCCTTCGCCACGCTGCGAACCAAGCAAAACAAAGGCACAATAGCGCAAACAGTCGTCAAGACAAAGGTGGCAATGTCAAAAAAGGGGATTTCAGTGCAATTCAAGACTATCGTAGTCGTTTCGGCGCTCCTGCTGACAGGGACTTTGGCAAACGCCCCAAGCGATCCTTACCCGTCGAGGCCGATTGAGTTGATCGTGGGCTATCCAGCGGGCGGCGCTTCAGACGTCACGGTTCGTGCGGTGGCTAACAAGATGGGCAAGACGCAAGCTAGTTGAAAAATAAATTCTCTGATACGAGTCACCTATGAAAATCTGGCATCAAAGCTTTACCGTCTTGGGCGATTTGGGCCCCTATAGTGACGCGCTCAAAGCGCACTTCGCGCGCGTGGCGCGACCTGATACTCAAATTGATATGCATGGGATGTCGCCCGGTACCTACTCATCAAACTACCCCGGTTCTGATATCAGGCATGCGGCGCTGTTCCATCTGCACGGCATGCAGTTCATGCAGGCGGGCGTGTTGGCGCAAGAGCAGGGCTACGACGCTTATGCAGTGAGCACCTTGCCAGACCCAGCGTTGCGCGAAATCCGTGCGTTGATTGATATTCCGGTGATTGGTTACGGCGAATCAGCTATGTTCACTGCCTGTTTGCTGGGCCGCAAGTTTGGTGTCTTGGCGTTTATCGAAGACTTTAACGAGTTGCTTGCACAAAATGCCGAAAGCTATGGTTTGGCGTCGCGCTTTGCAGGGGCAGCACCGGTGGGCTTTACGTTTAATGATGTGTTGAAAGGGTTTTCGGATCCAACCGAGTTGATCGAAAAATTCAAAACTGCAGCACGTAAGTTGATTGCGCAAGGGGCCGATGTGATCATCCCAGGCGAAGCGCCGTTGAACGTGTTGCTCGCGCGTAACGGGGTGACGGAGGTGGATGGCGTCACCGTGATGGACTCTTTGGGTACGTGGGTCAAGCACGCTGAGATGATGGTGGATTTGCGTCGCCTGTGCGGTACCAAGCCAAGCCGTATCGGCTATTACCATCGCTTGCCAGAGCTTGAGCGTGCCAAAGAAGTCTTTGCTTTTTATGGTTTGGATAAGAGGCTGCCTGGCGTGTAACGCAGGTGTCGCTGGTCGAGAGTCGTTAATAGCCACTTCCTTGCAACGTATCGCGGGGTATCTTTGAGTACGCTAAACGATACGGCAAGACGATCGCATGGGTATCGAGCACAGCGGCTGATATCAGCACTACGAAATCTAGACCGTCAGGCAGGCATCTATTGTAAAAATCGGTCAGTCAATTCATACGAAAAATTAACAAGTACAGTCAGGAGAAAAAAATAATGGATCACACCTTTGATGTAGTCGTTGCAGGTTGCGGTGTCGCAGGCTTATCTGCCGCCGTGACGGCTGCAGAGCGTGGCTTAAAGGTTGCGGTGCTTGAGCGCGCGTCGCGCGAAGATCGTGGTGGTCAAAGTCGCTACACCGAGGCCTACTTTCGGATGAAAGCCTTAGACCAAGTCACCGACGATTTTGAAACCCACTTGGCCGATAACTTGGGCCTGTACCTCGAGCCTGACTTGATGGCCGAGATGGCAACGGGGCGCGAGAACTGGTCGCATGCGACGCGTACGTTGGCGATCCCCGATACCGAAGTGATTGGAAACTTTGCCGAGCAAGTACCGCCTACGATTAAATGGTTGCAAGGTGTAGGCGTTAAATTTGATTTTTTACCCACACAATTTTTGACCGCGACGCAACCGCGTTTGTTACCTGTGGGGGGCGGTGCTGCCTTGGTAGACGCCTTGGCCGCGCAAGCCGAAAAACTTGGTGTGACATTTTTTTATTACACGACTGCGCGCCGTTTGTTATTAAACGATGATGGCGTAGTGACGGGTTTGTTTGCGCAACAAAAAGGCACGCAAAGCGTGCGGTTTCACGGCAAGGTGGTCTTGGCATGTGGCGGCTTTGAGGGCAACCCAGCGTTGCAGTCCAAATACATCGGCCCACGTTCGGTCTATTTGCGCCCGATTTGCAAGGGGGCGTATTTCAATCGCGGCGAAGGTATTGAGATGGCGCTTGATATTGGCGCGGCGCCTTCTGGGGATTTTGGCAGCTATCACGCCGAACCCATTGATCCGCGCTCGGGTGTGTCTGAGCCCTCAGTGTTTATTTTTCCGTACGGAATTCTGGTTAATAAGGCGGGCAAGCGGTTTGTGAACGAGGCACCGGGGACGGTCGACGCCTGGTACGAGCGCATCACCCGTCGTATTTATGAACAAGAAGAAGGCTTGTCGTATGTCATTCTTGATCAGCGGATGAAAGACATCCCCAATTATCGTTTGGCAATTCGTAGTGATCAGCCGGCCATCGAGGCCGATACGATTGAGGCGCTTGCGGCAAAGTTGGGGATTCATCCGCAGACACTGCAAGAGACCGTTGCCCAGTACAACACGGCGTGTCCTAAAACGGGCAATTACGACCCCTTAAAAACCGACGGTATGGCCACACAAGGTCTGATGCCAGCAAAAAGCAACTGGGCCTTGCCCCTTGATCGTGGCCCGTTTATGGCGTATCCAATCATCTCTGCCAATGTGTTTACCTTTGGTGGATTAAAGGTTGATCCGCAAGGGCAGGTGCTCGACACCGATGGTTATGCGATTCCTAATCTGTACGCCGCGGGCGAAGTCATCGGTATGTATTACACCAACTACACAGGGGCGACCTCAGTTTTAAAAGGATTGGTGTTTGGTCGCTTGGCTGCTAACAATATTGCCGATCGAAAGTAAAAATCCATGCAGCTTGAATGATTGCTCACCCTTAAAGGTCGTCGGTGCTTGTCATGATCGCTCAATCTTAAAGGTCGTCGGTGCTCGCAAAGTTCGATCAATGTTGAAGTGATTGTGAGCCACAACGCTCACCCATGACGATCAATCATTGCGGTTTGAAATACTTGATTCAACCTAGGAATCCGTTATGTACGCAGCACAATTTTTATCAGGGCGCGTTGCGCTTGTGACCGGTGGCGCAGGTGGCATCGGCGCAGCTGTTTCTGAAGCGCTCGCTGCCTCAGGCTGTCAGGTTGTGGCAGCCGATCTGCCCAACCGCCTGGGCGCAACGGATACAGGCGGGGGCATTGAACACGTTGCATTAAACGTCACCGATGCGGCTGATATCGCTCACTGTGTGCAGGGTGTCGTGCAGCGTCACGGGCGTTTGGACATCTTGGTGAACGTGGCCGGTGTCGTTTCAGTAGGTAGTGCGCAAAATATTACTGAGCAAGAATGGGATCGCGTCATCGATATCAACCTGAAGGGCACTTTCTTGTGCTGTCAGGCCGTGATCCCAGTGATGAAACAACAGAAGCTTGGTCGTATCATTAACATTGGCTCGGTACTCGGTAAAAATGGCGGTAATCCCCGCCCGTGGCTTGACCCGAAAGAACAAGACCGCGCTGGCAATGTCGCGTATGGGGTATCTAAGGCCGGCGTACACATCATGACGTCTTATCTGGCCAAAGAGCTGGCAACGTTTGGTATCACAGTCAACGCTGTGGCACCAGGCCCTGTTGCCTCGGCAATGACGACTGCGTTTCCGCAAACGCTGAAGGACTTGATCCCGGTGGGGCGCATGGGTAAAGCTTCTGAGATCGCTTCGGCGATTTTGTTTTTGGCGTCGCCCGAGTCGGGCTTTGTGACAGGTGAGATTTTGGATGTGAATGGTGGGCTGTGGTCCGATTAAGGTTTGAAAAATCAGACTATTGCTGGCATATTGCATTAAAGTATAGACACGTGAGTTTTACCTTTTTCAAAGAGATCAGCGATGCCCTTCTGTTCAGCCTGTGGCACTAAATGTGCGGATGATGCCAAGTTTTGTAGCGCCTGTGGCAAGGCTATTGTTGTGACACCTGCGGCAGAACAGCCAAGTCAAGCTGCAGACGGCGTGAGCCCGGTGATACAGGTGATTGCACCGACTGCCCCTTTGAAAGCGTTTGATAACCCAGCCGAACTCTGGAAGATGTTTTTTTATGTTGCCCTGTTCGACTTGGGCATTTATTTTTTAACGACCTCAGCGGTCGAAAACGGTGGCTATAGTTCGAGCTTCAACCTTCTGTTTTTTGCTGTTTATTTTGGGCTTGCTTATTTCTTGGTCAAGGTACAAGCCTTTGACAAAGGTCGCGCCGTTTGGCTGTTGCCGTTGATTGCGTTTCATGTTTGGGGCTACCTGCAAGGGATCGCGAGCAGTGGCGATCTTGAATACGCCACGACTTTTGATAATTACGATACGTTCATTTCTGGTATCCCTGAGATGGTGATCCTGACCAAATTGTTTTTGGTGTTGCGCCAAGAACAATCACCTCGATAACGTGCGTCGAACCCTTGTTTTAGCAAAAGAGATTTCGGCTTCGACGGCGAATTGATTCATCGCCGAGCGAGGTGTCGTTCTAATGCACCTGCCGCTCGACTCAGTGAAAAACAAAGAACGAAATACATAGCCGCTAAAATTAAAAATACTTGCATCGGCTTGGTCAAGAGCATGCTGTTGACCTGACTG
Source organism: Alcaligenaceae bacterium (assembly GCA_947378965.1). GTDB lineage: Bacteria > Pseudomonadota > Gammaproteobacteria > Burkholderiales > Burkholderiaceae_B > Zwartia. The sequence goes on from CANCMG010000046.1 coordinate 22,345, forward strand.
GCAGCGAGTGTGACTTCGTGTACTCCGACCACATACGCTAACGATGTTGCCTTAATGATTGAAACAAACTGGTTCAGTAACGAGGGCAGCATATTGGTAAGAGCCTGCGGCAGTAAAACATAGCGCATGGTTTGAAAATACGTCAGACCGATCGCTCGTGCCGCTTGGGTTTGACCAAGTGAAAGCCCTTCAAGTCCAGCTCGTACAATTTCGCTTAGAAAAGCGCTTTCGTAAATCACGATTGCGCAAACGACCGTGATGAAGGGCGATACGTCACGACCGATCAATAACGGAATGCCAAAGTAAGCCCAAAAGATAATCATCAACAACGGTAAACCACGCAAGGTATAGACCCAGATGGTGGCGGGCCAAAGCAGCCAACGCTGAGAACTTGTACGCATGAGGCCAAGCACAAGCGCTAAGGGAAAAGATAGCGTCAAGCCGAGTGTAGATAGCAGTAACGTACCTGCCAGCCCGCCCAGTGGCCCTGTCGGATAGCTTCCGATCAAAAATAACACTCCGAAGTCACGTAGGATATCGAGCATCTTCAGATCCTATACGCAGAGGGGTAGCGTCGATTGAACCAAGCGCCTAAGCCCATGAGACTGAACGAAAATATTAAGTAGGCAACAGTGCCAAACATAAAAATTTCAAAGGTTCGAAAGGTGGTGTTTTCTATTTCGTGCATGCGATAGGTGAGTTCGCCGACTGCCACAGCCATCGCGAGACTAGTGTTTTTAAATAGAAATATGGTTTGGTTGATGATTGCAGGGACGGCGATGCGAAGCGCTTGCGGCAGCATCACGTAGCGCAACGCTCCGATCTGGCTTAGGCCAAGCGAGCGCGCTGCATCGAATTGTGCGGCAGGAACTGCGCGCAGACCGCTGCGTAAATCTTCGGACATGAACGCGCCGCTATTTAATGCGAGGGCAATCATTGAGAACAAAAATTCGCTGTTTTGATGATTGAGCCAAATTCTTACTGGATCAGGCAGTACTTGCGGGATAGCGAAGTACCAGATCAGAATTTGAACCAGCACTGGAACGTTACGATGGTATTCAACGATCGCCGCGACCAATAGGCGCAGCAGCCGAACAGGTAGCGCTCGAATGCCGGCTAGCAGCACTGCAAAAATCACAGCCAATAGCCAAGAGCCGATAAAAAGCTCAAGCGTGACAAGCAACCCTTGGGCAAGGTCGGCCGCATGTGTTCCGGTCAGCAGAAAGGAGATATCCAGAGTGCCCTCGGCGAAGCTAAACGGGTGAGCCTAGTTAGGGCGCAATGGGTTCTACTTTATAGGTTCGAACAAAGCCGTAGGCTGAGTTCTTTCCAACCCATTTATCAAAAATTATTTGTAATTCGCCGTTGCTATCCATCGCTAACAACAGCTCGTTGATTGCTGCTAGCAAAGCTGACTCTCCTTTGTTCACGCCGATACCTTGCGGTTCAACAAAAAGGGGTTCAGAGAGGATCTCGACTAAGGGCTGACCTTGGTCCTTTGCTTGTTTGGCGAATCTTGCCAAAATCAGCTCTCCAAACAGCACTGCCTCTACCTTATCTTGCTGAAGTGCTAAATAAGCGGAAGGGCTATCCTGAAACGTGAGGATGTTGGATGTTGGTAAAAGCTTTTGTGCAGCGGTGACAGAGCTTGAACCTTTTGACCCACCTAATTTACGACCCGCGAGATCTTTAAGCGACTTTAGCCCAGAACTTTCTTTGACCAACGCCTTCTGGTTAGACAAGTAATATTGATAGCTATAGTCTACTTGGGTAGCACGCTCTGCCGAGTAGCCCAGCAACGCAGCCAATACGTCGACACGTTTTGTTTTTAACTCGGGAATTCGCGCGTTAATTGAGAGAGCCTTAAGCTCGAGCTCGACTCCTAGCCCCCTCGCAAGCGCGCGACAAATGTCAACATCAAAGCCGACAAATTGCCGAGTGACTTGATCGGGAAACCCAAAGGGCTCGCTAGCCTGAGTGTGGCCGCAAATCAATTTACCCTTCGACTTGATATCGGCAAGCGTATCTGCTCGAGCAAAGCTTCCTAGTGTGACGCTGAGGGCTAGTATCGATACTGAAAGTAAACGTTTCATCATTTTCCGATCTCGACGAAAGGGTGGCGTGGTTAAGGCCTATTTTTTTATAAGACCTGGGCGACTGATACGTTTTTTTCTAGTCTGTCATTTCAATCTTTGCCTGCTTAAGGACATCGCCCCAGCGTATGTATTCAGCACTGACGAACTGTTGAAATTCTTCAGTCGAGTTCATCAGCCCAGAGGGTAAGGCGACTTTTTCGAGTTGAGCGAGCACCTCGGGTTTTCTTAAGGTGAGCGTTAACGCCTCATTGATGCGGTTGAGCACAGCCGCAGGTGTTTTGGCAGGTGCAAAGAGTCCGATCCAACTGACGGCGATAAAACCTGGCACGGTCTCTTGCGCGGTTGGCACGTTAGGCAACACGCCTAAACGCTTTTCGCTTGAAACGGCTAAGGCGGTTAAGCGACCTTCTTTAATTAAGCCGAGTAATGGCGGGGTGTCCATCATGGTGGCATCAACGTGCCCGGCTGCGGTGTCTGCGACCGCAGGCGTAGCACCTTTGTAAGGCACATGAACAAACTTACCTTTGGTAGCGATCTTAAACAATTCAATGGCTAAGTGCGGAAACCCCCCGACACCGGCCGAAGACATGGTGATCTCGCGGGTTTGCGCCAACGCAATCAGATCCGCTAGCGTTTTGACATTTGGCAGTGTGGGCCCCACCGCGATTGTTTCTGGAGTGTAGCCAAGCATATTGATCGGGATCAGATCGACGCGCGGATCATACGGAGGCTTGCGCATGGTCTGAGGCGTGAGAACGGTGGGGCTTAGGCTTGATACTAGCAAGGTGTGACCATCGGGGGCGGCCCGCACCACCGAGCCCGCCGCAATCGTGCCACTTGCCCCAGCCTTGATATCGATAATGACCGACGTTTTCAAGGTCTCGCTTAAGTGCGGCGCGATTAAACGAGCGACGAGATCGTTTGAGCCCCCGGCCGGGAAGCCGACCACCAGCGTGATGGGTTTTGCTGAAAAATCTTGCGCTGTCGCGCTGAGCGAGATTCCAAGCGTGCTGGCAGAGATCAGCGCAAGCGCGCAACACTTCAGGGTGAACGAGGGCATTGAGAGTCTCCGGACAAATATTTTTATAGTGTTGCCCATCACTATAAACCCTGACCGGTGAAAATGTGTGCCCCGAGCGCTTGGATAATTAAGGCATGCGGCGTGAGTCGTATGGCGCTGGGGTGATATTAGGCGCCATTTAAATATTTGTCTCGAGGCTTCTCAGGCGCTATCCTGCGCCTTTTGACGATCGCCTAAGAAGCTTTACAACACGAAGCGAGCCAGATCCTGACTTGCCGCAGCCTCAGCAAGTTTATCGTTCACGTAGGCAACGTCGAGAATGACGGTTTTGCCGCTGCTGCTGGCTGCATCAAATGACAGATCTTCAAGAAGCTTTTCCATCACCGTGTACAGGCGTCGTGCGCCGATGTTTTCGGTGCGTTCGTTGACTTCAAAGGCCAGCTCAGCCAAGCGCGCGATGCCCTCGTCGGTAAACTCAAGGTGTACGTCTTCGGTTGCGAGCAAAGCGCTGTACTGCTTGGTGAGCGAGGCGTCGGTATCGCAAAGAATACGGACAAAATCTTTAGCGGTCAGTGAGTCAAGCTCGACCCGAATGGGAAAACGCCCTTGTAGTTCAGGAATCAGATCCGAGGGACGTGATAAATGAAACGCCCCTGAGGCGATAAACAAAATGTGGTCGGTACGGATCATGCCGTACTTAGTGGTCACTGTTGTGCCTTCGACTAAGGGCAACAGATCACGCTGCACGCCCTGGCGCGACACATCGGCGCCGCTGGTTTCTTGTCGCGCCGCGATCTTGTCGATCTCGTCTAAAAACACGATACCGTGTTGCTCAACTTTGTGAATTGCAAGCGTTCGCAAGTCGTCTTCGTTGACGCGTTTTGAAGCCTCTTCGTCAGTCAGAAGTTTGAAGGCCTCTTTGACTGTCATCTTGCGTGATTTCTTTTTTTCGCGCGCCAAGCCAGCGAACATGCCTTTCAATTGCTCGGCCATATCCTCCATGCCTGGCGGAGTCATGATGTCCATCTGCGGGGCGTTGGCGGCGACTTCAATTTCGATTTCAGTTGCATCTAGATGCCCTTCGCGCAAACGCTTTCTGAAGGTCTGACGCGTTGCAGTCTCTTCGCGAATCGGCGAACCGTCGGCTGCGCGTGCCGGCGCCAACAGCACATCAAGAATGCGGTCTTCGGCTGCATCTTCGGCTTGCGCACGCACACGCTTCATTTCGTGTTCGCGTGTTTGCTTAATCGCGATTTCAGCGAGGTCGCGGATGATGGTGTCGACATCGCGTCCCACATACCCAACCTCAGTAAATTTAGTGGCTTCGATTTTGATAAAGGGTGCGTCTGCGAGCTTAGCCAAGCGTCGGGCAATTTCGGTTTTACCCACGCCAGTTGGGCCGATCATCAAAATATTTTTGGGATGAATTTCGGTGCGCAAAGGCTCGGCGACTTGCTGGCGACGCCAACGGTTGCGCAGAGCAACGGCGACCGAACGTTTGGCGCGGTCTTGACCAACGATATGCTTATCGAGTTCAGACACAATTTCACTGGGGGTCATGGTTGAGGCAGACATGCTTATTCCAGAGTTTCAATCAGGTGTTGTTGATTGGTGTAAATGCAAAGATCGCCCGCAATTTCTAGCGATTGTTTGACAATGACTTCAGGGCTGAGTTCAGTATTACGCAGTAGCGCCAGTGCTGCTGATTGCGCGTAGGCCCCCCCCGAGCCGATGGCGGCGATGCCGTTTTCGGGTTCAAGGACATCGCCATTGCCGGTGAGCACCAAGGTGTGATCGCGATCGGCCACAATCAGCATCGCTTCAAGGCGACGCAATATCCGATCGGTGCGCCAGTCGCGCGTCAGTTCGACTGCCGAGCGCATCAGATTGCCTTGATGTTTTTCGAGCTTAGCTTCGAAACGTTCTTGCAAGGTAAAGGCATCGGCTGTTGCGCCTGCAAAACCCGCCAGAATCTTGTCGTGATACAGGCGCCGAATTTTGCGTGCGGTTGCCTTGATCACAATATTGCCGAGTGTGACTTGACCATCACCACCAAGCGCGACGTGATTGCCGCGCCTCACGCTGATGATGGTTGTGCCGTGAAATTGTTCCATACTGTGGCTCGATAGTAAAAAAGGCACACTCTAGGTGCTGTGAGTGTGCCCTGTGGATTTGCCCTGTCGTTTTGCCGTTAGGGTTTGAATATATAAACGCGATTGAGCCTGTTGCGCCGAGGCGTCAGACTCATCTCAACGCGACTTAATCCCCAAACATTTTTTGGCGCATCTCGCGACGCTCTTGAGCTTCGAGAGACAAGGTTGCGGTGGGGCGAGCTAACAAACGACGCAAGCCGATGGGTTCGCCAGTTTCGTCGCACCAACCGTACTCGCCACTGTCGATACGCACGATCGATTGTTGTACTTTTTTCAGCAGTTTACGCTCGCGATCACGGGTGCGTAACTCAAGTGCATGCTCTTCTTCGATCGTGGCCCGGTCTGCCGGATCGGGCACAAATTGTGTTTCGCGCAAGTGCTCGGTGGTAGCGCCGGCGTTGTTGAGAATATCTTGCTCGAGTTGGCGCAGCCGATCGCGAAAAAATCCTAACTGACGATCGTTCATGTATTCGTCTTCGGGCATGCGTAATAATTCAGCCTCGGAGGGCAAATTGTTTTCAGATAAATCGCCGTTTGATTTTGGGCTTTTTTTCGCAGCTTTAGGTGCGGCAACAGGTTCGGTAGGTTCGACTGTTGCTGCAGCGTTAGCGGGTGATGACTGAACGGGTGTTGCAGGTTTTACGGCAGCGGTTTTTGCTTTAGGCAGGGTTACAGCCGTTGAGGCCTTTGTTGCAGGGGTGTTCTTTGAGGGCATGGAGGCCTTAGTGGGGGATGAAGTCTTGGCGATTGCAGAGGCCTTAGAGGGCGATGCGTTGTTAGGCGGTATTTTGGCCTTGGCTGACGCCACCGTTGTGGATGACGTCGTGGTTTTGGCAGAGACTAATGTTTTGACGGTGGCAACAGGCTTTGGCTTGACCGGCGCAGCCTTTTTGACTGCAGCGGCTTGCGTTGCCACGGATGTTGATACCTTGGTTGCCTTTGTTGCCATGAGGTCACTCCATTAGATTATGCTCTGCCTAATTCATGCAGAGTTACGACTTTGCAAGACATTGCTCAAGACCTTTGGTGAAGATGTCTTGTGGCAGCTTGCGACCGATAAAAACCATTTTTGTGTTTTTCTTTTCACTCGCTAACCATGGTTTGCCAGGCTCTGCACCCATCATCATGTGTACGCCTTGAAACAGCATGCGGCGGTTGATGCCTTTCATATACAAAATACCTTTGTAGCGCAGAAGATCTGGCCCATAGACCTGTACGACGCCACCTAAAAACTCTTCAAGGCGCTCTGGGTCAAACGGCTTGTTCGATTTAAATACAAACGCGCCGATGTCATCGCTATGCGGCGGCTTGTGGTTGTGCGTGGGGTCTGTGCACGTGGCCGGATCGTGCGCGTGCTCATGATCGTGGCTGTGGTCGTGGCCGCAGGTGCTGTGATCATGGTCGTGATCATGGCCATGCGCGTGATCGTGCCCATGATCGTGATCATGCGCGGCGTCAGGGTGATCGTCGGCTAAAAATTGTGGATCAATATCGAGAATGGTATTCAGGTTAAAGCCGCTGATATCGATCAGTTGCTTTAAATCGGTTTCACCAAAATGCACGGCTTCAATCGACGCGCGTGGGTTCATGTGAACAATGCGGCGACGCAAGGCTGCATATTCGACTTCGGTGACCAGATCTTTTTTCGACACCAAGATTCGATCGGCAAAGCCCACCTGTTTTTGGGCTTCTTCTTGAGTGTCGAGGGTTTCCATGCCGTGTTTGGCATCCACCACGGTCACCACTGCATCTAGGCGGTAGTAATCGGCAATGTCATCGTCCATGAAAAACGTCTGGCAGACTGGGCCAGGGTTAGCCATGCCGGTGGTTTCAATGATGACGCGTTCAAACTTCAGCTCGCCTGCCTGACGGCGCGTGCGCAAGTCGTTGAGTGTACGCATCAGGTCGCCACGCACTGTGCAGCACACGCAGCCATTCGAGAGTTCGATGATTTCTTCATCTTGCTCTTGCACCAGCAGCTCGTTATCGATGCTTTCGGGGCCAAACTCGTTTTCGATGACCGCAATGCGTTTACCGTGATACTCGGTAAGAATGCGTTTGAGCAAGGTCGTTTTGCCTGCACCGAGAAAGCCGGTGAGGATTGTGACGGGAACCATTTCTTCTGGATTGCGGGGGGAATTCATGAGCCAATCAACTTCAAAAAACGGGTGAGGGTGCGGGGCACCGAGCCAGGCGCTAGCCCAAGGGCGAACGTCGGATTACAGCACAGCACACGATTTGCGGCAAACATTTTTCATTCGCAGCCAAGTGGCGATGGCGAACTGAGTGTAGACCTCAAAATCATGACATTGGCAATATATTGGGGGCAAATCGCAAATTTCAAGGGTTAAACACCCTCGATTTAAGGAAATTCTTAGCTTTTTCGGCCTGCGCGAGGGTGAGCTGAGTCATACGCCTTTGCCAGATGCTGAAAGTCTAGCTTAGTATAAAGCTGTGTCGTTGAAATATTTGCATGGCCCAGCATCTCTTGAACAGCGCGTAAATCTTGGGCGGATTGCAGCACATGGCTGGCAAAGCTATGGCGCAAAACGTGCGGATGTACGTGGGTCGGGAGCCCCGCTTGTAACGCGAGCTTGGTTAACTGGCCTTGAATCACACGCGGGCTGATGCGTCGACCGCGCGCTCCGATAAATAAAGCCATCTGATCGGTCATCGAGGCGTTTGGGGGCGCGAGCTGCGATCGAATCGCAAGCCAAGTTGCCAGCGCCTGCAGCGCTTGAGCACCGATTGGGACAGTGCGACGCTTGCCGCCTTTGCCCAACACATGTACCTCGTGGTCGGCCAGATTGATCCAGCCGCTCGAGGTGTGCTCTTTGGTTTGCGTGTACTGACTGTCCAGACCGACGAGTTCGCTCAACCGTAGTCCGCTCGAATAAAACAGCTCAAAAATTGCCCGGTCTCGTAACGAGATCGGGTCGGTTTGTGCCAACAGCACGGGCGCTTCAAGAAGTGCCTGGGTTTGATCGACGGATAAGGCTTTGGGCAGGCCGCGCGCTGCCTTAGGAGCACGAACATCGGTTGCGGGGTTGAGCGCCATGCCACTTTGCGGTGCCCACCATTTGTAAAACCCGCGCCACGAGGCCAGCATTCGTGCCAAGCTGCGTGGGCCTAGACCTTGGCCGTGTAGCCGCGCTAAAAACTGTCGGATGTTGCCGTTTACTAAAGACTGCAGCGGTTTGTCTTGGGCGAGCTGCACTAACTGCTGCAAATCGCGTTGATAGGCCGCCAAAGTGTGTGGCGAATACCGCCGGTTTTGCTCAAGGTGTTTAAGCCAATGCGTCACCGGCTCGGGCAAATCGTGATGATTTTTAGGTGTGAGCACTAGCGCATCAGTCGCTTCGACGGTTTTTAACCTTGGTGCTTTAGCAGAACTGGGGGTCGACATACTTGCCGTCAGTCAGCTATTTGTAATCAGTTCGCTGGTCATCTTGGGCTTAATCGCCCTGAACAGCGGCGGGTTTCAGCCGCGACAGTGCGGCGCTTGCAAGATTGCTGACCGTTTGCAAAAACGTGGTGCCCATGTCTGGGGCAAAACGGTCGGGGTCATCTGAGCCTAACACCATTAAACCGAAGGCAGGCTCTTGGGGCTTGGCGCGTAACGACAGGATTGCTAGTGACGCAGGTTTTTTGTGTAACCAACCGACTGCAGTGAAGTCAGTGTTTGAGCCACAGTACGGGGCGGCCAGTGTGTTGGCAAAGTCGTGAACCGAGGCATCGACGGGGGCGCCAACACCTTCAGCAGGGATGTCTAGCCCCCAGAGGCGCAGCGCGACCTCTTGCAGATTAAATTGCTCGGCTAAACCGAGAGCGACTTCACCGGGTAGGCGCAGCGGCGATTGTTCGGCCAACATGCGCGCGCACCAAAAATTTAACTTGGTGGTGGTGGCTTCGTTCAAGGCACCGTTGCGCACGAGTTCAGCCAAACGAAATTCAAAGTCGCGCAAACGCTCGCGCAGCGTCAAAATCTGCCGCTCACCTAGTGAAATCGTGCGTGACTGATGGGGATGCGGAACTTCGAGCGTTGAAAATAGATCTGAGTATTCAACAAAAAAGTCAGGATGTTCTTGTAAAAATTTTGCGATGGTGTGTGGGGTATTAATCATGTCGTAGAGCTCGTGAATGATGGAAGCGAAGCGACCAAGTGATCGATGTCAATACTGCCAGAAAAAACCGTGGTGGCGGGGCCGGTCATGTGTAAATGGGTACCATCGAAGGCCACGGTGAGCCAGCCGCCGTGCATGCGCACGCGCACTGGCGATTCAAGCAGCCCTCGCCGAATCCCTGCTGCGACAGCCGCACAGGCACCCGTGCCGCAAGCCAATGTTTCACCCGCGCCGCGTTCGTACACACGTAAATAGATGGTGTGCATATTAATGATTTGCATAAAACCGGCATTGACACGACGTGCGAACCTTGGATGCGACTCGATCATCGGGCCAAGCACAGCCACGGGCGCCGCTTCGACATCATCGACAACCTGCACCGCGTGCGGATTTGAAATGGCTACCGAAGAGAGCCAAACGGTTTGCGGCGGGGTGGTGGCAAGCTCAAGCCCGTAGAGCGTGTCTTTGCCCTGGTTTTTTGTGTGCAGGCCGTCGGTATCGAAGGGCAGATCGCCTGCCGTAAAGCGCGTTTGCCCCATTTCGACGGTGACATCGCCATTGGGCAGTTCTTCAAGTGTGATCAGCCCAGTTGCGATCTCGGCCCGCAGGGGATTGCGCGACGACAGTTTTTGCCCGTGTACAAAGCGCACAAAACAGCGCGCGCCATTGCCGCAATGTTCGACCTCGCTGCCATCGGCGTTAAAGATGCGGTAGCGAAAGTCGGCCTCAGGGTGCAGCGGGGTGTCAACCAACAAAATTTGGTCACACCCAATGCCGAATTGTCGGTGCGCAAGCGCACGAGCTCGCTCTGGCGTCATGTCAATGGCTTGCCTGACGCCGTCTAGCATCACGAAGTCGTTGCCCGCGCCGTGCATTTTGGTGAAGTTCCATATCATCCTGCCATTATCCCTGATTCACCATGTCAGAGCGTAGGGGATTCGCCATAATTCGCCAAATTGGCATAAAATTGCAACAGTCGCTGAGTTAACCGACAACTTGCGGAGCGACTGAGTTGGGTCAAGACTGAAATGTCTGACTGACAAAAAAATAATTCTGCTAAAGCGTCGCGCCCAGTCTAACGCCCTAACAGGTGAAGGTTCAGGGGTGCAACGCACCTCCTTAACCCACCTCTGGTTATGCCAGTAAAGGACGCGAGCATGTCTACTAAATCAAACGATTTTCTCTTTACCTCTGAATCGGTTTCTGAAGGCCATCCTGACAAGGTTGCCGACCAGGTGTCTGATTCGATTCTTGACGCAATCTTTACCCAAGATCCCCATGCACGTGTCGCGGCCGAAACGCTTTGCAACACTGGATTGGTGGTGTTGGCCGGTGAAATCACGACGACCGCCAACGTGGATTACATCCAGGTTGCACGTGACACCATCAAGCGTATCGGCTATGACAATACCGATTACGGTATCGACTATAAAGGTTGTGCGGTCTTGGTGGCCTACGATAAGCAATCGCCTGATATCGCCCAAGGGGTTGACCGTGCCTCTGATGATTATTTGAATCAAGGTGCGGGCGACCAAGGTTTGATGTTTGGTTATGCCTGCTCTGAGACCCCCGACCTGATGCCAGCGCCAATTTGGTATGCGCATCGCCTGGTGCAGCGCCAAAGCGAATTGCGTAAAGACGGTCGCTTGCCGTGGTTGCGCCCTGATGCCAAATCGCAAGTGACCTTTCGATATGTCAATGGCAAACCCGTTGAAGTTGACACGGTTGTGTTGTCGACACAGCACGCGCCTGAAATCGGTCTTGATGAAATCCACGCATCGGTCGTCGAACACATTATTCGCCCAAGCTTTCCTGAAGAGTTGTTGACACCTAAGACCAAGTTTTTGGTCAACCCAACTGGTCGTTTCGTGATCGGTGGCCCTCAGGGCGATTGCGG
>CANCMG010000047.1 GCA_947378965.1 Alcaligenaceae bacterium
CACCATGGGGGCGGCCGCCAAGGCTGTGACCGCCACAAAATCACGTTCAACGTTGTAAGCGAGCTTTGGATAAATGCTTGGATTGACACCGATTTCAGAAACCGAACCCACCAATAACGTCTTGCCGTCGGGGTTTGCACGTGCCACGAACTGCGCGCCAATCGCACCCGCAGCACCGGGGCGGTTTTCAATCACAGCCGTGACCCCGAGCTTATCGGCCACCTTCGGCATCACCATGCGGGTCAACACGTCTGTTCCTCCGCCTGGGGCAAAAGGGATCACCACGTTCAGCGGTTTGTCGTTGATCGACTGTGCATAGGCCGTCGGTAAGGCGCCAAGCGTCACCAAAAACAATAGGGCAAAGACGCCTTTCAGACGGGGTTTAACAGGTTTGGCCATACGCGTCTCCGATAATCGCGACTCATCGGCTAGAAAGTTCAGATAGAGTCGATTCTTTATGATTGCGAACAATAGTAACAAGAAGAGCGAAGAGACTGACCATTTGGGCGCAGGTTTCACCGACTCACCACTCGTCAGGTGCGTGAGTCGGGCAAGGTCAGTTAGGCTTGTAGGCACGCGCTTTGGTAAGCTTTATGTCTAGTGTCGGTTCAACCCTCTATTTTTAGCGTCGGCCTAACCGACTTTACGACGTAACCGGCTTCACCTTAGGATAATGTCCGCGATGACTCTGCCTTATCAACAACTGCCCCACGTTCAGGCCGCTCAAGGTTTTGCACATTTTGAAGGGATTCAAGTACTGGATCTGAGTACTTCGGTCGCAGGCCCCTACGCCACCCAACTACTAGCCGATTTTGGTGCCACGGTGCTCAAAATCGAAAAACCCGGCACGGGCGACGATGCGCGCCAATGGGGTCCACCCTTTTTGAACGGCGCTTCGCTCTGGTTTTTAAGCGTCAATCGCAATAAACACAGTATGGCCCTCGATATCAGTCAACCTGAAGGCCTCGAGGTCTTGCTATCGTTGCTTGAAACCACTGACGTGTTGGTGCTCAACATGACGCCACGCGTTCAAGACAAGTTAGGCTTGAACTTTGCCAAGCTCCAAGAACGGTTTCCGCGCTTGATTCATGCCAGCCTGACAGGTTTTGGTTTGACCGGCAGTCGCAGCGATCACCCCTGCTACGACTTGATTGCCGAAGGCTACTCTGGGATCATGGATCTCACAGGCGAAAGCGAAAGCGATCCTCAAAAAGTAGGTACGCCCGCCGCCGATATGCTGGCTGGACAAGACCTAGCCATGGCCGTGATGGCCGCCATTCATGGCCGCGCTCGCAATGGCAAGGGTTCTAGCATCGACATCTCGATGCTCGCTACCATGACTCGCTTTACCGCCCCGCGCGTGGTCGCCTATCTAGGGTCTGACGAGGTGCCACGCCGTTCCGGCGGCAAAGACTCGGTGATCGCAATCTATCAAGTGTTTAATACTGCCGACGCACAGCTCTCACTCGGTCTGGGTAACGATGCGATCTGGAAACGCTTTTGGCAGGCAGTCGGCGACCCCGCTTTTGCTGAAACGCCCGAGTACGCCGGCAATGCGGGGCGTCGCACCCACCGCCCTGCCATTGTGGCGCGAATCGCAGAGGTACTGGCAACCAAACCGCGCGATGAATGGCTTGCGCTGTTTGCCAAGAATCGGATCCCTGCAGGGCCTATCAATCGGGTAGACGAGGTCACAAAAGATCAAGACCTCTTAACTAAAGAATTTTTTTATAAGAGCGATTCTGGGTATGGCGAGGTGCCTCAGGTGGGGCTAGGCATTACTATCGATGGCAAGCACCACGTGCACCGTAAAGCACCGCCCACCCTAGGAGAAGACACCGAGGCGATTTTGCGTGAACGCCTCAAGCTAAGCCCAGCCCAGATCACGCAATTACAGCAGGCCAAAATCGTGAACGAGTAGCGCAGCCTTTTCGAGCCCAAATGGTGAACATCACGCGTGGCGCCAACTTGATCGAAATTGCAGATTTAGCTGGGTTGTTTTAGATTGGCAGACAGCCTGGGCTAAAAAACCTCCTCGCGCCCGTCTAGCTACAATAACTGGCGTGCGTAGGATAAACAGCGCAAGTAAAATTTGCAAAATGAGACTACGCAGAATCAAACACTAACCAAGGCAGCGGTCCCCCGACAATTGCTAGCGCAGTCAATCAAAAAATTACCGACAGACAAAGAGACTTTTATGACATTCGACGAAATCCTTTACGAAGAAGACGGCCCAGTCGGCACGATTACGATCAACCGCCCCGAAGACGGCAACATGTTCACGGCAAAAATGTGCCACGAGATTCGTGACTGTATCAACGAGATCCGTCGCGAAACACGCACTCGTGTCATCGTCTTAACTGGCGCCGGTGATCGGTTCTTTTGCATTGGTGGCCGCAAAGAAGGCATGGAAGACACTCAGCTTTATGCGGGCGTCTTGCCGACCCTTGAAATGTACGAAAGCATCGACCGTCTGCAAAAACCCGTCATCGCTTCAGTCAATGGCTTTGCTGTGGGCGGCGGTAACGTCTTGCAAATGGTTTGCGATGTGACCATTGCCTCAGACACAGCAACCTTTAGGCAAGTTGGCCCAATGATGGGCAGTTTCGACGCCGGCTATGGCACCTGGTATCTTGAAGACTTGGTTGGTAAAAAACGCGCAAAAGAAATGTGGTTTTCAAATCCTAAGATCCCCGCCAAGCAAGCGCTTGAAATGGGTCTGATCAATCGCGTTGTGCCAGCCGCCGAGTTGCGTGCCGAAACTCGTAAGTGGGCACTCGAAATCGCCGATCGCGGCGCGTTTGCCCTAGCGTCGGTCAAGGCCGCGTTCAACGCACGCCACGGTGGTGTCAGTGGCCTGTCGCGTATGGCGCATGATCTGCTACTGCGTGGCTATCTTGACACCAAAGAACACGATGAGCTTTCAGCATCGTTTGCCGAACGTCGCAAACCTGATTCCTCTACCTTTGGGCACTAAGCTCTTGACTCAACCAAAAGGCTTTCTACGTTAGCCAACAAGACAGGCTCCTTAATTCAGCGAGCAGGCCTTTTAAGAAGTTAGCTAACAAGCTATTTAATTTACCCAGAAGGCCTTCTATTTTGGCCAACAGGCTTTTTCTATACCGCGCTTAGGTTTTCGAACATGATGTTGACTCTGCACGATCCGCAAAAAACCCGCGAGAACTATGCCTCGGGGGCTTGGCATGCCGACACCATGTTCGGTCTGTTACAACAACACGCGAAAGCGCGCCCCAATAGCGTTGCCCTGCGCGACTTGTTCACCACGCTGACCTGGTCGCAAGTCTTACAGGCGGTTGAGCAGCTTGCGCTAGACCTGCACCACGCAGGCTTAAGCGCTGGTGACCGTGTCGCGATCTGGTTGCCTAGCCGTGTTGAAAGCGTCATTGTATTTATGGCCTGTTCGCGCAACGGCTATGTGTGCTGCCCCTCACTTCACCAAAGCTACACCTCTGGCGAAATCATTACCCTACTCAAGCGCATTCGTTGCAAAGCATTTTTTACGACACCCGGCTATGGCTCTGATGCAGCAACTCAACCGATCCAGGCGTTGCTAGACGAAGTGCCCACGTTAATTCGAACCTGTTTCTATGGCGCAACCTTTGCTGACCCCACGCAAGCGATTGACCATCAGACGGTTGAGCATCAAACGACTGCGCATCAGACAAGTGACCATGACACGACCGAGTTGAAGACGATTGCCGAGGCAATCCCAACACTTGGCTTACCCCCTGCAGCCACCAACCCCGACAAGATTGTTTACTTAGCCTTCACCTCGGGCACCACCGGTTTACCCAAAGGGGTGATGCACAGCGACAACACCTTGTTGGCAAACGGCCGCATGATGGTACGTGACTGGCAGCACGATCAACACTCTATTCTTGTTGCACTCAGCCCTTTAAGCCATCACATTGGTACAGTCGCCATCGAGCAATGGCTTGCTGCGGGCTTGCAACTCGTCATCCATAACTTTGCTGCGGGCAAGCCTGCGCTTGATTGGATCATTGAAAGCCAAGGCACCTATGTGATGGGTGTGCCGACACACGCGATGGATATTCTTGAAGATGTTCGCCGCCGCGGGCTGACCGCGATGGGCAGCGTGACGTCGTTTTATATGGCAGGGTCACCGATCCCGCGCGAAGTCGCCGAACAATTTTTACGTATTGGTGTCACGCCACAAAACGTCTACGGCATGACCGAAAACGGCTCGCATCAATACACCTTACCCACCGACCCCACCAGCACGATTGTGGCCACGTGCGGGCGTGCCGCGCAAGGCTACGAAGTGCGGATCTTTGATGCTGAGCATCCCGATCACGAAGTCGCGCAAGGTCAGGTCGGTGAAATTGGCGGGCGTGGTGGTCTGCTGATGCTTGGCTATTTTGACGATCAAACCGCGACTGAAAATTCTTTTAACCGCTCAGGCTGGTTTATGAGTGGCGATCTCGGTGTGTTTGATGAACAGGGATGCCTGCAAATCGTCGGGCGTAAAAAAGATTTGATTATTCGTGGTGGACACAACATCCACCCGGCACGAATCGAAGACTTAACGCATAGACACCCTGACGTTGTGAAGGCGGCCGTGTTCCCGATTGCTGATGATCGCTTAGGCGAGCGGGTGTGTCTCTCGATTTTGCAGCGAGCGGGCGCAACGATTGACCCTCAGCAGGTTTTACAGCACTTGCACGAGGTCGGTTTATCAAAATACGACATGCCAGAATATTTTATTGTGCTTGCAGCCTTTCCACTCACAGCAAGCGGTAAGATTTTAAAACGCGAACTCATTGAGATGACTAAGCGTGGAGACATCAAACCCTCGCCGGTTCGTTGGAGGGCGTCGACCTAAACTATTACCACGTTGATCCAACATTAAAGGCAGTCGAACATGGCGGTAGAACTTTCAATTGACCAGGGCTTAGCCCATCTGCATCTCAATCGCCCTAAGGCTCTTAACGCCTTAAGCTTTGGGATCTTGCAAGACCTCAATAATACGCTTACTCAAATTGAACAAGCGATCGAGCAACAACACGTACGCGGCTTAGTGATTACGGGCGAAGGCGAAAAATCTTTCTGTGCCGGGGCTGACATCCCTGAACTACTTGGACGCACACTCTTGCAACAACACGAGGGCGCACGACTCGGGCAAGAGGTCTTTAATCGACTCGCCGCCTTGCGTGTCCCGTCCGTCGCAGTGATTCACGGTTACGCCTTTGGTGGGGGCCTTGAGCTTGCGCTGTCATGCACCTTTCGCATTGCGACTGCGCGCGCAAAAATGGGCTTGCCAGAAATCAAGCTCGGTCTGATCCCAGGGTACGGCGGCACACAGCGCCTGCCTCGTTTGATTGGCGAAGGTCGCGCGCTTGATATCATCCTGTCAGGCCGTACTGTTGACGCAATCGAGGCCGAGCGCATCGGCCTAGTCACGCGCGTGGTCGAAGAGGGCAATCCCTACACACTTGGCACAGATTTTTTAGCGCCCTATTTAAAACATGGCCTCTTGGCTCTTGACATGGCACGCCAAGCGATATCGCGCGGCGTGCAAACAACGCTGGCTGAAGGCCTAAAAATTGAACGTGACCTATCAACCTTAATTTTTCAAACAGCTGACGCCACCGAAGGCATGACCGCTTTCACTGAAAAGCGTCCCGCTATCTTTAAGGATCATTAAGTCGTTAACTAAAAATTCAATCATGCCCGCGACCCACACATCTATCTCAACACACTCGCCATAGCAGCGACCTACTATTTAACTTGCGACAAACTTTCAACACGTGCGACCGACTTGTTAACTTAGACCCCTTTCTATTCACGATCACTTCAGGCAAACCATGAGCACTTCAACAAAAAAAGGCTGCATTATCGTCACCGGCGCAAGTCGCGGTATTGGCGCTGCCATCGCACTCGGGCTTGCGCAAGCGGGCTACGCGGTCGGCTGTTTGTCGCGCTCGGGCGAAACACCTCAAATTACAGGCGCCACACCAGAACTGGCAAAGCACTGGTTCAGCGCCAAATGTGATGTCAGCCGCCCTGAACAATTAGCAGCAGCATTTTCTGACATTGCACAGCGCTCCGCTCAGCCTTTAATTGGTCTCGTCAATAACGCAGGCATTCACTCACAAGATCGTGTGCAAGACATTGCTGAACAAGAGTTCAAAAACGTGATGGATGTCAATGCCTACTCTGTCTTAGCCGCGAGCCAAACCGTTTACCCTCACCTGCTCGAAAACAAGGGTGGTCTGATCGTTAACATCGGTTCGTTTTATGACAAACTTGGCGTCAAGCAACACCTAACCTACTGCGCAACAAAAGCCGCGGTGGGCGCAATGACTCGCTGCATGGCAGTCGAATGGGCGCCCAAGGGCATTCGGGTCCTGAACGTTGCGCCTGGCTACGTGATGACAGATTTCAACCGCGAGATGATTCAAAAAGGCCCCCTTGCTGATTACCTGGCAAAGCGTATTCCTTCAGGAGTCGCCGGCGAAGCGCAAGATATTGGCAATCTCGTGACATCTCTTTTTGTCTTAAATTCACCTTACATGACAGGCGAAACGATCTACATTGATGGCGCACACGGCATGCTGCAATAATCGTTAGATTGGCCTGCGAAAGACTCGAATACTTGACTGTAGGCAACTCGTACGCCGACACAAGTTACACAACAGAATTTGATGTCTGTCTCATCCAGACCGGCAAAGCTTCATGAGGTAAAAGATGAACGTATTAGAACGATTAGATGCCGCACAGCCTTGGACGCAAGAAGAAACCATGCTGCTCGATTCGGTCAAGCAACTTGCCGCCGAAAAAATTGCACCACGCGCTGCCCATTACGACAAGACCGCCGAGTTTCCGTGGGACAACGTAAAAGACATCAATAATCTCGGCTTGAACGCCATGTTCATCCCTGAGGCCTATGGTGGGGCGCCACTATCTTATGCTTGCTATTTAGCCTGTGTGCGCGAGATCAGCGAAGCTTGTGCCTCAACAGGAATCATTTGGGCTACTAACTTTCACGCCATCAAACCCCTAATGGATTTTGGCAACGAAGAACAAAAGCAACGATTGCTGCCTCGAATGGCTGAAGGCGGTTTAGCGGCCTTGGTCATTACTGAACCCACTGCTGGTTCAGATGCCACGGGGATGAAGACTACCTTCACGCCCGATGGTGATTCGATCATCATGACTGGCAGCAAAATCTTTATTTCGAATGGCGATGTGTCAGATCTTTATATCGTATTTGGAAAATGGAGCCAAATCGCTGGCGATAAAGAATCGATTTCAGCAGTCGTACTTGAAAAAGGCACCCCCGGCTTTAGCATCACCGGCACAGAAGACAAAATGGGAACGCGTGCCTCGGGCACGGCCTCGCTCGCGTTTGACCAGGTCAGCATCCCTCGCGCAAACTTATTATGCGAGCCCGGTGACGGCTTAAAAATATTACTGGCCTCACTGAACAAATCACGTCCAAGCGTTGCAGCCCATGCGCTAGGTATTGCACGCGCCGCGTTCAACGACGCGATCGCTTACATGAATGATCGCCGTCAGTCTGGCAAACGCCTGCTCGAGTTTCAAGGCTTGCAATTTAACGTGGCTGACTTAGCAGCTGAACTTGTCATGGTTGAGTCGTGGTTGTGGCGCGTGGCTGCACTGATTGAATCCAACGCCCCCAATGTCGGCATCGAAGCCTCGATCTTAAAGTTAAAGGCCACCGATCTCGCCATGCGAATTGCCACCGATGCCGTCCAATTTTTAGGTGGCTACGGGTATTGCAAAGACTATCGCGTCGAGCGTCTCATGCGCGATGCAAAAATTACTCAAATCTGGGAAGGTACCAATCAAATTCATCGTCAATTGATTGGACGTAGCTTTCTGAAAAAGGAAAAAAGATGAATGCTTCAAAAACGATAGGCATCGTCGGCTGCGGCACGATGGGCACCGGCATCGCGATCGTCGCTGCACGCGCAGGTTTTAAAACACGCATTTACGATCTTAAGCCTGAGCCGCTTGAAAACGCACGCAAACAAGCCGCAGCATTTTTAAAAAAATCAGTCGAACGCGGCAAACTCGCTGCAGGCGAAGACGCTCAGATCATGGCACAGTTTTTAACGACCACTGATGCAAAAGAATTTTCAGATTGCGACTTGGTGATTGAGGCTGTGTTTGAAGACCTCAAGGTTAAGCACTCGATCTTTAAACAACTGAATGAGATTTGCCCAGCGCACACGATCTTTGCTTCAAACACGTCAACCATCTCTATCACCGAGATCGCCGGTGGCTCGGGGCGCGCCGATCGTTTTGTCGGCATGCACTTTTGCCTGCCCGCACAATTGATGAAACTGGTTGAAATGTCGCCAGGCATGAATACCTCTGAAGCAACCTTTGACGCAGCCTGGAAACTGTGTGAAGCGCTCGGACAAAAGCCCGTGCGTACGCGTGACACGCCCGGCTTTATCTTGAATTACTTTTTAATCCCCTTTAATAACGACGTGATCAACTTGATAGATCAGGGCGTGGCCGATGCCGTCAATATTGATTTGGCGGTCAAAACTGCACTAGGCTATCCGCTGGGCCCGTTAGAGCTTCTCGATATGGTGGGCATGGATACCCAGCTCTTACTATGCGATGCCATGCACGGGCTCACCAACGAGCCACGTGCTGCCTGCCCACCACTGGTCAAACGTATGATCGGCGCGGGTCGTCTGGGTCGCAAAACGGGTCAAGGGTTTCACACCTACGACAGCAACAAGATTTTTGGAGCCTGAGCATGAGCTATCAGATTATTCAAGCCGAAGACAGCCGCTCGTTTCCTGAGGCTCACGCATTTTTTGAGCGTGCAAGCAAAGACGGCACCGGCGTGGTGTATATCGGCGCAGATGCCGGCGAGGCCTATGACGAAGCGCGCGAACAGCACGCAGCTGCAAGCTTTGTTGCCCTTGAACTTGATAACGAATGTCTTGGCGTGCATATCGCAGATGACAACGGCCCAGTCAACGTGGTTGGCTTTGCGCGCTTTAGATTGGGCGACGATGCGCCCACCCAATTGGTTGAACTGGTGCGCATGCCCTACACCTCTGACGCCGCACTGGCGGCTGCCAAAGCCGCCTTCACAGAGGCTGGCCTGGTCGTAGCGGTCTGCGGAGATTTTCCTGGTCGCATCCTCAATCGCTTAATTCGGCCCTACTACAACGCTGCCTTGCGTCGTTTAGATGAAGGCTTGGCATCGGCGAACGACATGGATATGACCCTGCGCTTGGGCTTAGGGTACCCAGAGGGGCCGATTGCATTGTTAAATCGCTCGGGTCTGCATCATCACTTTGAAGTCACGCAAGACCTGTACGAACAGCTGGGGCAAGAAGCCTACGCACCTGCTCGGCGTGCGCGCAATGCTTGGCTGAAACAATTTCAAGAGAATGACGATGCAGCCTCTTGAAGGGGTCAAGGTACTAGACTTTAGTACCTTGTTGCCGGGTCCGATGTGTACGCTGTTACTGGCAGACGCCGGTGCAGATGTCATCAAAATTGAGCGTAAAGACGGCGATGAGATGCGCTCGTACACACCCAAATTTGGCACAGACAGCGTCAACTTTGCTTTACTCAATCGCGGTAAAAAATCGATCGTCGCAGACCTTAAGTCACCAGAGACGATCAAACAAATTCAAGCCCTGATTACGCAGGCCGATGTGCTGGTTGAGCAATTTCGGCCGGGCGTGATGGATCGGCTAGGGCTTGGCTACCAAGCTGTTGCAAAGATCAATCCGCGTCTTGTGTACTGTTCGATCACCGGCTACGGCCAAACCGGCCCCTACGCGCAAGTTGCCGCGCACGACATGAATTATCAGGCGCAAACAGGCATGGTTGGGCTCAGTGGCGACGCTAACGGCGCGCCAGGCGTGCCACCTGTTTTAACAGCCGACTTAGCCGGTGGGGCCTACCCTGCCGTAATGAATATTTTATTGGGCTTGCGCAAACGCGACCTTGAGGGCGTAGGCTGCCATCTTGATATCTCGATGGCTGACAACCTTTTCCCGCTGATGTACTGGGGCCTGGGTAACGGGTGGGCTGCCGGCCAATGGCCGCGCGGTGGCGATGAACTGGTCACGGGCGGCAGCCCGCGCTATCAAATCTATCAAACCTCAGATCAAAAATACTTAACGGCTGCACCCTTAGAAGACAAGTTTTGGGGCAATTTTTTAACGGTGTTGGGGGCAACTGAATTGCAGCATGTCGACAACCCCCCGTTAGTCAAGGCTAGCATCGCCAGGATCATTGCCCAGCACCCCGTCGCGTACTGGAACGCGCGCTTTGCGGGGCAAGACACTTGCGTGTGTGAGGTGATTGGGCTTGAACAGGCGGTGCAAGATCCGCATTTTCAGGCGCGCGGCGTGTTTAGTCGCACCATCGCGACCAACTCAGGGAAAACCATACCCGCCCTACCGACCCCCATCAGTGCGGTATTCTTAGCAACTGAACAAAAACAAAATAGCCCTGAGTTAGGTCAGCACACAACAGACATTTTGAAATAAGCGTGCGCGTGCCCTTTTTTGAAATAAACGTGCACCTACCCTTTTTTTGAAATAAACGTGCGCCTGCTCTTTTTTGAAATAAGCGTTGGTCTGCCCTTTACAATTGCTGAACAGAATCAAAACAATCGGAGATCTTTAATGAAACTTGCCCGTAACTTAACCGCGCTCGCGACTCTGGTGGCAAGCGCGCTGCTCGTGACCCCCACTTCTGCACAAAATGCAAAACCTTTTCGCATTGGCGCCCTTGTCGACATGTCTGGAATCTATTCCGCACACGGTGGCCCCGGCATGGTGACCGCGGTCAATATGGCCATTGAAGACTTTGGCGGCAAAGTATTAGGCCGCCCGATTGAAGTACTTTCTGCTAATTATCAAAACAAAGTTGATATCGCTGCCGCGCGTGCGCGCGAGTGGTATGACCGCGACGATGTCAACGTCATCATTGAATCTACCGATTCAGCCGCCGCACTCGCCTTACAAAAATTAGGCGTTGAAAAAAAGAAAATCACAATCTTTGCTGGCTCTGCCTCATCAGCGCTGACAAATGCCGAGTGCTCACCGTATAGCGTTCATTACGTCTATGACACCTATGCGCTGTCAAACGGTACAGGGCTTGCAGTGACGAAGGGCGGTGGTGACTCTTGGTTTTTTATCACCGCTGATTATGCGTTTGGTCATGCGCTTGAAAAAGACACCGCAGACGTCGTTGTCAAAAATGGCGGAAAAGTCTTGGGTGCCGTGCGTGCGCCCTTAAATAGCCCAGACTTTTCATCGTATCTATTGCAAGGCCAGGCTTCCAAAGCGAAGATTATTGGCCTGGCTAACGCCGGATCAGATGCGCAGAACTCCGTGCGTCAAGCCAGCGAGTTTGGCATTACGCAAGGCGGTCAAAAACTTGTCACGCTGTTGATGTTCTTGCATGATGTAAAAGGCCTTGGCTTAAAGGTTGCGCAAGGCCTTCAATTTACGGATGGATTTTATTGGGATTACGACGACGACACCCGCGCCTTTGCCAATCGCTTCTTTGCACGACATAAAGGCATGCCTTCGATGATTCAAGCTGGCGCCTACTCAGCCACCATGCATTATTTGAAAGCAGTCACTGCTGCCGGCTCAGACAACACTGAAGCCATCATGGCGAAGATGAAAGAGATGCCGATCAACGATTTCTTTGCTAAAAACGGCAAGATTCGCGTAGACGGTCGCATGGTGCACGACATGTACTTAGCCGAAGTCAAAAAACCGGCCGACTCAAAAGAAGATTGGGATCTACTGAAGATCAACGCCGTGATCCCTGGTGACCAAGCCTTTCGCCCCCTCTCACAAAGCGTCTGCCCTTTAGTTAAGAAACCGTCTTAAGGCTTAGTTGCGACTTCCACGGTGCAAGCCATTTGGCTCTGCCGCAAAGAAACAAAGCAACATAACGAACACCCCGCACTTCAATGCGGGGTGTGACAGAGATACCGTCATGAAAAGAATATCGTCTTACTGCTTGATTGCACTCGCAGCGCTGCTGCCAGGTATTGCTGCGAGTGCAGACCCATGGCCAAGTAAACCCATTCGTATCGTCGTGACTTTTGCTCCCGGCGGTACCTCAGATGTCATGGGCCGCGCGATTGCACCACCCCTGTCAGCGGCTCTAGGGGTGCCGGTTGTTGTTGTCAACAAACCAGGCGCCAATAGCATTATCGCAACCCAAGAAGTTGCGCGCGCCGCACCAGACGGCAACACCATTGGTTTGTTTATCAGTGCGCACGCCATCAATCCTTTTATCGCCAAGAGCCTGCCCTACGACTCTAAAAAGGATTTCATTCCTTTGGCAATGCTCGCGCTTATGCCCGGGCTCTTAACAGTGAATCCGACTGTTCCAGCCAACAGCGTACAAGAGCTGATCGCACTTGCAAAAGCCAAGCCCGGCACCTTGTCTTACGGCACGCCCGGTGGCTTAACCTCGGGTCAGCTCTCGATGCAATATCTCATCAAACTGGCAGGGGTCAACATTGTCGAGATCCCCTATAAGGGTGGCGGCCCAGCCTTAGCCGATTTGTTGGCGGGGCATATCCAGATGCTGATCAATAGCCCCACCTCAACGATTCCGCACGTTAACAGCGGCAAGTTACGTCCATTGGCCACCACCGGTGCAACGCGTCCTCCGGCACTCAAGGATGTGCCTACCATCGCAGAGTCAGGGTTTCCGGGCTTTGAGCTCTATGAGTGGTACGCCTTGTTTTTACCGGCTGGCACACCCAAAGACATCGTCACTCGCTTGCACAAAGAAGTCATGACAGTGATGGCGTCACCCGAGATGGTGAAACGTATTGCTGATATCGGTGCGCAAGGCAGCAATGACACGCCAGAACAGTTTGCCCAATTCTTAGCGAAAGAAGACAAAGTCTGGGGCGATCTGGTGAAAGCTATCGGGATTCAACCAGAATAATTTCACTGCCGAAACCGTGTCCCAGCATCAATCGAAATCACATCGCCACTGATGTATTTTGACATGGCGTCTGAAGCAAAAAAGACCGCAAGATTTGCAATCTCTTCAGGCGTCCCCATCCGACCATAGGGCAGGTTCGCCATGACTTTAGCGTAAGCCTGTCGATCGGTATCGTTTCGAGGATGCAGCAGGCTCTCGGTGCGAGGGGTATGGATTAACCCCGGATTGATCCCAACTACGCGCACTCCATGATTGACCGTCTCTGAACCAAACGCCTTAGTAAAGGCAATCAGAGCGGCGTTGGCAACCGACGTGCCAATCGAGTTGGCATTGAGTCGCTCGCCTGCGATACCAATAATGTTGATCATCACACCCGCCTTGCGCGCGATCATGTGCGGATATAGAGCGCGGCTCAGCATCATGGTTGACATCACCTTGCCTTCGAAACCATCGCGAAAATCAACCGGGTCGATGGTCAGCAAGCTGCCGCGCCCAATCGCGCCCGCCGAATTAATCAAGATCTCGGTCTCGGGGTAAGCCGCAGCAAGCTCCTCGGCCGCGCCTGGCTCGGATAAATTCACCGACTCGATCAAGACCTCAACGGGATGTTGCGCTTGAATTTGACGGCGAGCCTCTTCTAGGGACACCAGGTCACGAGCAACCAGCCTTAACGAACAGCCCTCTGCTGCCAACGCCTTCGCAATCGCGAAACCGATTCCTTTTGAGCCGCCCGTCACCAGGGCAATCTTTCCTTTGAGCTGATAGTCCATCCTTGATCCTTTTGTGCGTTTCGTGAGGCTGAGGTGCGCTGCTGCCCGATGTGTCTGCCTATCAGATGTGACTGCGACTCATAGGTGTCTGCGAATCATAACAATAGACCCACCATTACCCCAACTTGCGCCGCACTCGCTAGACATCGAGGCGGCTCACCCCTCTCAGACCTGACGCAGGTCTCGCTTGCTGTTACGGGAGCTTGCCGCCATAATATTCAACAATCAGCCTGCCGGCCAATCGTCGGGCAACACCACGCCAATTCAATTCTCATAACAAGGCCCTGTTTTATGCCCTCGCTAAAAGTCATCGCATTGAGTTTGCTTGCCGTATCGGTCTTCAATGCCTCTGGCATTCAAGCGCAGGTGATCGACGGCTACCCGACGCAACCCATTAAGCTCGTGGTGCCGTTTCCACCAGGTGGGGCCTCTGACATCATTGCGCGCATTGTCGGGCAACGCTTGGCTGAACACATGAAAGCCACCGTCGTCATTGAAAATAAAGCGGGTGCCAATGGCAACATCGCCGCTGAGTATGTGGTGCGCTCAAAACCTGATGGGTATACCTTGATTTACAACAGTTCATCTGTGGCGTTAAGCCCTGCGCTGTATAAAAACTTAAGCTTTGATGTGCAAAAAGATTTGGCGCCAGTGATTCTCACTACTGTTGTCCCGATGCTGCTCAATGTCAACAACTCGGTACCTGCCACCAATTTCAAAGAGTTTGTCGCACTGCTCAAAGCCAAGCCCGATTCGCTCTCATATGGCTCGGCAGGGGTTGGCAACATCACCCACCTGGCACCTTTTTTAGTCTTAGAGCAATTAGGCTTAGTCGCAAACCACGTGCCGTATAAAGGCAGTGGCCCCGCAATGATTGGTTTAGTCGGTGGCGAAATTCAGTTTGATATGCAACCGATTTCAGTCGGTTTAGCCTACGCAAAAGAAGGGCGCGTGCGGCCTATAGCGGTATCAACTCTGGTGCGCTCGCCCGCGCTTCCTAATGTGCCGACGCTTGACGAAAGCGGCCTAAAGGGCTTCGAGCTGGGCGCCTGGCAAGCCATCATGGTGCCCGCCAAAACGCCGCCAGCGATCATCAAGCGCTTAAACACAGATATCATGGCGGTTCTCATGAACCCCGACACCAAAGAAAAGTTGCTGTCACAGGGGGCTCAAGTCTTAGGATCAACACCCGAAGAATATGGCACCTACCTCGCAAGCGAGGTCAAGCGCTGGGATGCCGTTGTCAAGAGCAGCAAAACCGAGCCGCAGTAAGTGATTCTGAGACCCAAACGCAGATAATGCCCACGCTAAACGACTCGGCACTTGAGTTTTACTTGACGCAGTCGCTTGCATAGCCATACGCAATGTTGACTGTTGAAGCGACTTCTTGCTTGGCCTCAATGTCTAAGTCTGAGTTTTTGTGTATCGTGGCGGTCTATGATTCACCTTATCGAACTTCGCTTACCCATCGATCACGCCCCCGAGGCGCTCGCGGCGGCGATCGTCAAGCGTCTGGGTATCTCTGCTAGCGATCTCTTAAAGATTGAGATCTTTAAACGCAGCTACGACGCGCGCAAAAATATTGCACTATCGTTTACCTATATCGTTGATGTCATCATCAAAGACGAAGCTGCAGTCCTTGAGCGCTTTGTTGATGACCCGCAAGTACGTCTAACGCCGGATACCAGCTATCACTTCGTTGCGCAGGTCACCGACCAAGCACATCGCCCAACGCTGCGACCCGTGGTCATTGGCTTTGGCCCTTGTGGGATTTTTGCTGCTTTATTACTGGCACAGATGGGGCTCAAACCCCTCATTCTTGAACGCGGCAAAGCAGTACGCGAACGCACACAAGATACCTGGAAGCTTTGGCGTAAAAATGTTTTAAATCCCGAGTCAAACGTGCAGTTTGGCGAAGGTGGCGCTGGGACCTTTTCAGATGGCAAACTGTATAGCCAGATCAAAGACCCAAAGTTTTATGGTCGCAAGGTCATTCAAGAGTTCATCAAGGCGGGTGCCCCCGAAGAGATTTTGTACGTTGCCAAGCCGCACATTGGCACGTTTCGCTTGGTAGGTATCGTTGAGACCATGCGCGAAGAGATCATCGCACTGGGCGGTGAAATTCGGTTTTCGCAGAAGGTCACCGGCTTTGATATTGAGGCACAGCAGATTCGAGGCGTTCAACTTGAAAACGGCGAGCACATTGCCGCAGATCATGTCATTTTGGCGCTTGGTCATAGCGCGCGCGACACCTTTGAGGCCTTGCACGAGGCGGGCGTTTACCTTGAGGCCAAGCCCTTCTCTGTCGGCTTTCGCATTGAGCATCCACAATCCATGATTGATCGGGCGCGTCTCGGGCCACATGCTGGCAACCCGTTAATTGGCGCCGCCGACTACAAACTGGTACACCACGCCAACAATGGTCGGAGTGTGTATAGTTTTTGCATGTGCCCAGGCGGCACGGTGGTGGCAGCCACCTCAGAACCCAACCGCGTCGTCACCAACGGTATGAGTCAATATTCTCGCAACGAACGCAATGCCAACGCCGGCATCGTGGTGGGGATCACGCCTGACGATTACCCCGGTGGCCCCCTAGCCGGCATTGCCTACCAACGGGCAATTGAATCGAAAGCGTTTGAACTCGGCGGTGGCACCTACGAGGCCCCAGGGCAATTAGTGGGGGACTTCTTAATGGGACGCGCGTCAACTGCGTTTGGTAGCGTCACGCCCTCGTACAAGCCCGGCGTACATCTCACTGACCTAGCCAGTAGCCTGCCAGCGTATGCCATTGAGGCCATTCGCGAAGCATTGCCCGCCTTCGAGAAAAAAATCAAGGGTTTTTCAATGCACGACGCTGTACTGACCGGTGTTGAAACACGTACCTCATCACCCTTACGCATTACGCGCGGCGCAAATTTTCAAAGCCTCAATATTAAAGGCCTGTATCCAGCCGGCGAAGGCGCAGGCTACGCCGGTGGCATTTTATCGGCTGGGGTAGACGGTATCAAAGTCGCCGAGGCAGTCGCACTGAGTTTGTTAGCGCACTGATCAGTTCGGCGCATCGTACATATCTTTACCGGATTACGCGGAAAGCCTCAGCCTTTAGGGCGGGGAGGAAGTCAACCTAGGCCGCCACCGCCTGAAACACCCTGATGCGCGCTTGAATCTTTTTTTTCAGCTCCCGTGTCACCACGCGCATATCGTATTCAGCCTGAAGGTTCAGCCAAAATCTTGGGTCCATCGAGAAATAAATGCCTAGCCTTAAGGCCGTATCGGCGGTAATCGGACGCTGTCCGTTGACGATTTCACTGACGCGACTCGCTGACACATCAATATCGGCAGACAAGCGTCGCGCAGTAATGGCCATCGGTTTCATAAATTCTTCAAGCAGGATTTCGCCCGGATGAATCTCTTGTAGACGCTTGGTCATAACAACTTCCTAGTGATAGTCAACAATTTCAACTTGATAAGCGCCGTCGTCATGCCACACAAAACACAAGCGCCATCTATCGTTGATTCGGATACTATGCTGGCCGTTACGGTCGCCGCGTAGAGCCTCAAGGCGATTACCCGGTGGTATACGTAGCGTCTGCAATGTACTGGCGGCATGGAGGTAAAGTAGTTTTCGCCTAGCTATGCGTTCAATCGCTTTAAAGCGGATCACCTCGATACTTTTGAATAACGCCTCAGTATCGGCGTATAAAAACGATTGAATCATTAAAATAATATTCCGTTAAAAAGATTCCGTCAAACAGAATATTTATTTGACAACCAAGCTTAACGAAAGACACAAAATAAAAAAACCCGTGATATCCACGGGTCGATCAAAACATCCTACCAACGCAACAGCTGGTTATTTGCCAGCCCTTGCGTTGCTCGGCCTAACTCAACGCGCGCGATAACACCCGACCTGGCCGCGCACTTGTCGCCTTACCCTGTGCCCAAACGACCTCGCCATTGACAATCACGGTATGAATGCCTTTGGCCAACGCGATCGGGTTGTCATAGGTCGCCACTTCATCAATGGTTGCTTCATCAAACAAGGTCAAGTCAGCAAACGCGCCTTCTTTGATCACACCGCGATCAGTCAGACCAAAATTCATTGCCGTCAAGCCGGTCATTTTATGCACCGCAGTTTCAAGCGAAAAAAGCTTGAGTGAGCGACGATAGTGACCCAACACGCGCGGGAAGGTTGACCACAATCTTGGGTGCGGCGAAGCATCATGCGGCAAGCCATCTGAACCAATCATGGTGGGGGCAAACTGCAAAATCTTTTGCACGTCGCCTTCATCCATTCTGAAATAAATCGCACCGGCTGGTAACAGCTTAGCGACCGCTTCTTTTTCTGACAGGCCCATTTGCTTGGCAATCTTGTCAAGGTCTTGCCCAGCATATTGAGGAAACGGCTTTGACCAGGTCACGATCACACGCGAGGAGGTCTCGGCGCGGCTATAAGACAACACCGTTGAGCCTGCCGTGTAAGGATAACAATCCAAGCAAATCGGTTGCTTCGCCATATTTTTTTGGATGTAAGCCAGCGTCTCGTCTGAACGCCCGTAGTTCTTTGCGCCAATCACCTTATGATGTGAAATCACAACCGGCACGTCAGTTTCACGACCAATTCTGAAAGTCTCTTCAAGCGAGTCAATCACACCATCGGCCTCGTCGCGCATGTGCGTGCAATACAAGCCGTTGTATTTTTTTAGCGGGCGACAAATCTCAATAACTTCTTCTGTCGGGGCTGCAACCGCCGGTTCATAAAACAACCCAGTCGATACGCCGATGGCGCCAGCTTGCATGGCCTCGACCACTAACTCGCGCATCGCTGCAATTTGCGCAGCGTTGGCGGGTTTCTCAAGATCGTCCATGGTGGCGACACGCAGAGTTGTATGCCCGACTAACATCGCGCGATTGGTCGTTGAGGGCTGCGCCCGCAAAGCATCTAAATAGGCCTTGAACGTACCAAACTTAAACCACTTACCCTCGTCATCCAGCAAATTCAACGGAGGCGTCACAGGGTCGGGGATCGGCCTAGGCATCGGAGCCAAAGAGACCCCACAGTTACCACCAATGATCGTCGTGACCCCTTGGCTGACCTTCGGGGTCATTTCTGGGTTTGAGAGCATCAACCGATCGTCATGGGTATGCGCATCGATAAAACCCGGTGCGGCCACCTGCCCCTTCAAGTCAATCTCTTTTTTGCCAGTAGATGACGACAAATCGCAGATTTTAACAATCCTATCGCCGTTGATACCAATATCTGCGGTATAGCGAACGGCCTCGGTACCGTCCACAATCGTGGCATTTCGGATCAAAAGATCGTAAGAAGTCTGCATAAAAGGCCTTTTTTGTAATTTTGAGCGTTTAACAAGACCCAAGCCCTTTGATTTTTAAGGGTATTTGAGGTGATCGCCAACATGAATCTAAAACTATATACTGAATCTAACAGGGATCGGGGTTTAAGCGCCACAGACGCGCTTGCGCCGACCCGCCAAATTCTCACGCAGCGCGTTCTCGCGTACCGAGGTTTTTATGCAAGTTTTTTCTGATACCGCTTCGATCGACGTTACCGACATCACCCCTTACCTGGGCAAGTTGATTCGCTTCAGGCGCGATCTACATGCTCACCCTGAATTGCGCTACGAAGAAATGCGCACCTCAGACCAAGTCGCCAATTACCTGACCGAACTTGGCCTGGATGTTCATCGCGGTATGGGCAAAACCGGCGTGGTGGCCACCTTGCGTGGTCGTGGCCCTCAGGCGGGTGACCCAGCACGGGTGCTCGCGTTACGCGCCGACATGGACGCACTGCCTGTCACGGAACTCAATCAATTTGAACACGTCAGCACTAACGTAGGTCGCATGCACGCCTGCGGTCACGATGGCCATACTGCCATGCTGCTTGGGGGCGCCACGCTGCTGGCTGCCAACCCCGACTTTAACGGTACCGTGCATTTTATTTTTCAACCAGCCGAAGAAGGCGGCGCTGGCGCACGCGCAATGATCGAAGACGGCTTGTTTGATAAGTTTCCGGCCAAGGCTGCTTTTGCCCTGCATAATTGGCCGGTGTTACCGGCCGGCCAAATGGGCGTGCGTGTCGGCCCTATCATGGCAGCAGCCAATCGCTTTGAAATTCGCGTCAATGGCAAGGGCGGTCATGCGGCGCAACCGCATATTGGTGTCGATCCGATCCCCGTGGCCTGCACCATCGTCGGTCAATTGCAAACGCTGGTGTCACGCGGCACCGACCCACTTGACAGCGCAGTGGTCACCGTTGGCAAAATCGAGTCGGGCACCGTCGAAAACATTATCCCCAATGAAGCCATCATTTATGGCACTACCCGTGCGTTAACCCAAGAGACCCTCAATCGCTTGACGGTGGGCCTTGAACGCATCAGTGAGCATATCGCTGCTGCACATGGCGCGACCGCTAAATTTATTCTCAAGCCGGGCTATCCCAGCACCGACAACCATCCGAAAGAAGCCGCGTTTATGGCGAAAATGATGGCCGCCACGGTTGGCGTCGAAAACGCTTTTGACAACATCCCACCCGCAATGACGGCTGAAGACTTCAGCTTCATGCTGCTTAAAGTGCCAGGCGCCTATGGCTTTATCGGCAACGGCAAAGGCGGCAAACCCGGCATCAGCCTGCACAACGCAACGTATGACTTTAATGACGACATTTTAGGCGTGGGTGCGCAGTTCTGGGATCGACTCGCGCGTGAATGGTTTAGAACTGAGGCGATTTGATGCGCCGGCTAACGCGCGATCTCGCCCTAGGGCTCTCTTTGGTTTGCGCTACCTGGTGCGCTCAGGCTCAAACGCCCGCTGCATCAGCTTGGCCCACTAAAGCGATCAAAATCATTGTGACCTACCCCACCGCCGGGGTCAGCGATAACGCCACACGCGTACTCGCCGAACGCTTGACTAAATCTTTAGGGCAACCTGTCTTGGTTGAAAATCGAGCGGGGGCAGGCGGCACGCTTGGGGCTGATGTGGTCGCCAAAGCGGCGCCAGATGGCTACACCATTGGCTTTGCAGGCATCAGTGCGTTCTCGATTGGCCCGCATGTCATGAAAGTCAATTACGACAGCTTGAAAGATTTTTCAGCCGTTGCGGCGGCCATGTACTCGCCCGTTTATTTATTGGCCACGTCAAAATTTGCCGGCAACAGCTTTGAGGATGTGATCGCGTTAAGCAAAGCCAAACCCGGTTCGATCACGGTTGCCACCTCGGGCTACGGCACGGTTGGCCACATCATGATTGAACAGCTGCGTAAAAAATCAGGCGCAGATATTACGCATGTGCCCTACAAAGGTGGCGGTCAAATCGCCACCGACGCACTGGGTGGTCAGTTCGATTTAATGCTTGCCAACCCCTATGCCAATCTCAATAATTTGATCGCAGAAGGCAAGTTCAGGGTGCTGGCCATGGGTGCCCCACAAAGACTTGAAAAATATCCCGACGTCAAAACTTTTGCCGAGCTTGGCTACCCCGAAGCCAACATGACTTCATTTTTTGGCTTCTTTGCACCCGCACGCACACCACCCGAGATCATTGCAAAACTCAACACTGAAATTAACCGGGCGCTCAACGACCCCGAGATCGCAGAAAAAATCCGCAGACTAGAAAACCTTGTCGTCACGGGTGCGCCAGAATACTTTGGCGACATGATTCAAAAAGAATACGCCTCAAATGCTGTGATCGTCAAAGAAGCGAATATCAAGGCAGAGTGATCGGCGAGGAGTACGCCGCCTCAAACCACTGCACAGTGACCTTGTACGCACTAATCAGAATATTTTCTCAATGCCGCAGGCGGTCGATTGCAGCTACAAATTGATAACTGCTCGTCACCCCTTTCTACAGGGCTTTGCAGCTTCAGTTTGACGCAGCGATCTGCGCGCCCTCATCGCCAAGATCCCAAAACAAGCCTGCCATCAGTTGTAACGACTCGCGAGCGACTGAGCCCAGCATGTGCTCGTTAGGCGCGTGCTGCGAACAGGCCGCGTACGAGTGCGGCACCCATACGGTTGGCAAACCTAAGATTTTAGAAAACGCGTCATTTGGTAAGGTGCCGCCCAAGTTAGGCAAGACATCAACCGTTTTACCAGTGCTGCGTGTAATGGATGCGACCGCCATTTTGACCCAAGGATTATCGGGATCTAGGCGCGTCGCTTCAGCGGCCTCACCACGACTGGCCGCTGCCTCGACATCTGTGAAACCATGCGCATCAAGGTGGTCACGAATATGCTTTAGAAAATTCTCGTTATCGCTACCGACCACATAACGCAACTGACAAAATGCAATCGCGTAACCAGGAATCGCATTCACCGGCGCGTCTGGATTGCCGGTTTTAAACGCAAGAGTTTCAAAGGTGTTCCAGGCAAACACTCGCTCGGCTAGCGTCAGGCCTGGCTCAGCCCAATCAGGATCGATCTCGGGATCATTGGGCCCGCCGCCCACTTCAATATTGGCGAGTGCTCGTTTAACGTTTTCAGGCAACGAACTAGGTAAAAGCTTAGGCACCAGAATGCGCCCTTTCGCGTCGACCATCGAGGCAATCGCGTGAGCCAAACGAATACCAGGGTTACGCAGCAACCCGCCCCAATTACCCGAGTGATGCGCGCCTTGGCGCAGATTTAATTTCAACTCAAAATTAAACGCACCGCGCGAACCTAAAAATAAAGTCGGGCGCGAGGCGGATACGCGCGGGCCGTCTGACGCTAAAAACAAATCTGCTTTTAACAAGTCACCGTATTGTTCGCACACTTCACGCAAACCAGGCGAGCCCATTTCTTCGCCCATCTCGATTAAGAGTTTGATGTTGTAGCCTAAGCGGCCTGCACGCGCGTTGATGACTTGCTCTAACGCCGCAAGGTTAATCGTGTGCTGACCTTTGTTATCCGCGGTGCCGCGGCCATACCAACGGTCACCTTGGATTTTCAGGCTCCAGGGGGCCAGGCCTTCGTTCCATTGCGGCGCGTAACCGCGCACCACATCGCCATGGCCGTAGCTCAACACGGTGAAGTCAGCGCCTTGCTCGAGACGCTCTGCCACTAAAAATGGACCACGATCCTCAACCGGATTCGGAATCATTTTGCAGGTAAAGCCCATGGTGTTTAGATAAGGCGTGAGCTCTTGCGTGAGATATGACGTAAGGATCTCGACCTTGCCTGGCTCTTGGCTCTCAGTAGCCATCCCAACGCGACGTGCAAGAGTGGCCTGAAAGTGGCCTTGATCAAAGTAGGCAGTAGCGAGATCGATCGATTGTTGACGGCTCATGGGTACGCTCACGTAAACGTTATCTGTTTAGAAAATATTGTTGATTCGTTCTCAATGATACGTCACTGAGCCTTGATTCGGCATCAATTCCATTAACGCTTGTTGACTCGTCTCGCGCTGACCAATCGCCGTCACATCAAACCACTGGGCACGACTGGATAACTCAGTCAAGAGTTGAGAAAGGCCCAAGCCTAAGTGAGCTGAAAGGTTCAAGCTCACAGGCTGCAAGGGCTCAATCAAAAAGGTAAAGGTCAAGCCTGTATCGGTTTGTTGGCAAGCCGCGTTGTTTACCAAAACTGCAGCGCTGCCAACATTTAGCAGGTTGCCTTCTGGCGCACGTTCTTCAAAGGGCCTCGTGTCTCTTCCAATTTGCCCAAGCGCGGCCGGCGGTCCATTTGCACGCGCACTGGCACTCGCACTTGGCGTGGCAGCGGCAGCGCTAGACTTTGGTGCCTGGGTAGCTGCAGGCGAAATGCGCTGCAACAAAACCGAAAGACTGTCGAGCATAAAGCGCACAATCCGTCTCGTAAGCACTAAGGTCAAGTGTTGCTCAACCCCCATATTGATACGCAACACCATGCGGTCTTCAACATCGACATAGTTGAGCTGAATTTGAGAGATTTCCATAAACCCGCTTAAGAAAACACGCCATTAATCTTCAAGCACCGCGCCGGCGACAACCGCCCGAACCAAACTTGGTGAATAATAGCTTGTGCGGCCAATTGACTGAAACAGAATTCAAACGAGCGACAACGTTGGCTGACTTGCCGTTTAACCTTTAAGCCCTTACCCAATGACCAACCGCGTCTACCGAATCGTCACCGTCGTGGGTGCTGCCCAAATTATTTCGCACGCGGGCGCCTACTATTTGGCTGCGGTGATGGCGGTGCCCGCAAGCATTGAGCTTTCGATTTCAAGTGCCACCGTGTATGCCGGCCTGTCTCTGGCACTGGCCGTCTCGGGTCTTGCCGGCCCAACCGCCGGAAAACTGGTAGATCGCTTTGGCGGTCGACCCGTGTTAATCGCCTCAAACGTGTTGCTGGCAGCCGGGCTTTCACTGCTAGCACTGGCTCAAGGGCTCGGTCTACTTTTACTGGCCTACGCGGTGCTAGGATTAGGCATGGCGACGGGCATGTTCGAAGTCGCCTTTGCCGCGATCGTGCGAATATTCGGCAAGAAGTCGCACAATGCTCTCATTGGCGTAACGCTGGTTGCAGGGTTTGCCAGCGTCGCAGGATGGACCATATCAGTGTTTGTCGAGGCGCGCTACGGCTGGCGTGGGGCTTGTTGGTTTTGGGCCGCCATGAATGTGTTGGTCGCGTTACCCCTCAACATGCTTATCCCTCGAGCCTCTGACAGCGCTGAGCCCGCAGCCCCTTCTGAGTCACACAATCACAGCGCGCAGCCGACCACAGTCGTGCCTGACCCCAAGCGTGAAAAATACATCACGGTATTACTGGCCTTTGTTTTCGCTTCAAGCGGCTTTATCAGCATGGGCATGATGTCACACCTGCCGCGTTTGTTAGAAGGGGTTGGTGTGCCTCTCTTGGTCGCCTTTTCGATTGGTGCGCTAGTGGGCCCTGCTCAAATTACAGGTCGAATCCTCGACTTCACGTTTCTTAGACGACTGCATCCCTTAATTGGTACACGCATTGCAGCGTTGGCTCACCCGTTGGGTATCGCTGCGCTGGTGGTGTTAGGCGCCCCCTTTGCCGCGCTCTTTGTCATTTTGCATGGCTTGGGCAACGGCATTTTAATTATTGCCAGAGGAACCTTACCCTTAGCCCTGTTTGGCCCGCAAGGCTTTGGCCGTCGCCAAGGCTGGCTCACTATGCCCGCAAAATTCGCACAAGCCATTGCCCCCTTCGCGTTTGGCTTAGCGTTAACGCAATGGGGCACTGGCGTACTGTGGCTCACTTTCGGACTCGCGATGTGCAGCTTTGCAGCGCTGTGTCTGATTTCAATTAAACCGTCTGCGAAACCGACGTATGAGGTTTGATTTTTTTTAACACCGCTTGCAAGGCATTTTTCGCCTTTCGCTGGTCAAGGTCAAACTGCAGGCCGGTCCAAAAATCGTCTGAGGTTCCGAAGTAGCGCGAAAATCTTAAACCGCTGTCCGCTGTCACTGCGCGGGTTCCGGCGATGATTTCGCCAATACGGCGTTGAGACACGCCGATCTCTTTTGCTAAACGATACTGGGTAATGCCCAAGGGTTTTAAAAACTCTTCAACCAGAATTTCACCTGGGGTGGGATAGGCAACGGTTGGCATATTTACTCTCTCAGTGATAGTCGATCAGTTCAACGTCTTGAGCATCACGCCCTGCCGAGTGTCTTTGCAGCGAAAGGTTTGAATCATTTATTTAGTAACGAAATAAGATAGTAACATATGACGATAGTATTGTTATGCGATACTATGTCTAGAGGAGAAGCCAAGTCTGATCGCTTTTAGCGCAGCGCGACATTCGGGCTTTCCACATTGGATGGGCTATGCCAA
The DNA here is from genome assembly GCA_947378965.1 of Alcaligenaceae bacterium. Lineage (GTDB taxonomy): Bacteria > Pseudomonadota > Gammaproteobacteria > Burkholderiales > Burkholderiaceae_B > Zwartia. The sequence continues at coordinate 25,523 of CANCMG010000047.1, forward strand.
GTTCGACTTGACGCCGGGATATCATTCGAATGCTGAAAGCAGAGTTCTTACCTTTGCACCCACGCTTTCCGCGTTTGAACCAATCCGATAAATTGGGCACACTACGCCTTGAACCCATAAAAAATCAAATTAGGAGACCGCATCCAATATGATGCTGCTTGAACACGACGCCAAGGTTTTGCTGGCGCAATTTGGTATTTCAATACCGGTTGGCGTGCTCGCCAATCGCTCAACTCACCCAACATTGAGCTACCCGTGTTTTGTCAAGGTACAAATCCCCGTCGGGGGGCGCGGCAAAGCGGGCGGCATCGTCAAAGCCAACAATGCGTCAGAGCTTGAGCAGGCGCTGCACAAGCTGGTGGGCGCTACGGTGCGCGGCCATCGCGTGCACGAGTGCCGCATCGAGCAACCCGCCTCGGGGCAAGAGTGCTACGTCAGCCTGATGCTTGATCCCTCTTCAGGCAAAGTCATCATTTTGATGTCAGCAGAAGGTGGCGTTGAAGTTGAGCAACATTCGGCCAGCGGTGCCATGCTGCAGCAGCAAGCGAACTTTGAAATCAACGCAGTGAAGCTTGCCGCTCAACAATTGGCTCAACAGCTACCAGCCTTTGCACAAGCCGCATTAACCCAAGCAGCCCATCAGCTGTGCGACGCGTTATTTAAACTCGAACTGACCCTGACGGAAATCAACCCATTGTTCGTGCAACCCGACGGCAGCTGGATTGCAGGTGACGCGAAACTAGTCGCCGACGATAATGCCATCGAACGCCAGCCGCTCTTACTCGCTTTGCTAAAAGAACGCGGCCACGCCTACCCTGAGGCCTCTCTCAAAATCGATCACGGTTTTGATTTTGTGCGGCTCGATGAAGACGGCGATGTGGGTATGCTGACCACCGGCGCGGGCTTGAGCATGCAACTGGTCGACGAACTCACCCGCCGCGGCTGTAAGCCTTTTAATTTTGTAGATATTCGTACAGGTCAATTTCGAGGAGAGCCCACCCGTTTGATTCAAGTGCTTCGCTGGATTGGCGAAGGTAAAAACGTCAAAGTCATTTTGATGAATTTCTTTGCGGGCGTCACTGATTTAGCAGAGCTCTCGCGTCTGATTCTGATCGCGCTCGAACAAACACAAGATATCAACATCCCAATTGTGATTCGCTTAATTGGCAATGGCCTTGAGGCCGCCATTCAAACACTTACAAACGCCAACGCCTCATTGGTTGTTGAAACTGATTTAGAGAAAGCGGTCGATCAAGTCGTCGCAATCGCACGGGGGCAAGCAGCATGACAACCCACCTATTCCCCAACGATCCCTTAGCACTTTTGTTCGACCCAACTGCAGCCTTGCCCACCATCGTGCAGGGCATTACCGGCCGCATGGGCCGCAAGCATGCCGCCTTGATGCGCGCCTATGGCACGGATATCGTTGGTGGCACCGCCCCTGCTGGCAGCAAGTCGGCTGATTTGAAAGAGGTAGACGGTGCGCCCGTCTTTCGGTCTTGCGCTGAAGCCGTCAAGGCAACCGGTGCAGTGGCCAGTGTGGCGATGGTGCCCCCCTTTGAAGTGCTAGCAGCAATTAGTGAAGCCGTTGCTGGCGGCATCAAACTGGTCGTCACGGTGACCGAAGGCATGCCTGTGGCCGATGCGATACGGGCTCGCGCGTTGGTGCAGGCTGCCGGCGCGCGCTGGGTGGGCGCCTCGACCCCTGGCGTGGCCGTACCCGGACGCACCAAGCTTGGTTTTATTCCGTCAGTCTCTTTGCACCCTGGCTCGGTAGGCGTCATCGCCAAGAGCGGCACCTTATCGTACGAGACCAATCACCGACTGGTGGATTGCGGCCTTGGGCAAAGCGTGTGGATTGGCGTAGGGGGCGATGCCTGTAAGGGCACACGGTTTGCTGAAGTACTACCGTTCTTTAATGCAGACCCGCGCACCAAGCAAATCGTTTTAGTCGGCGAAATTGGCGGTTCTGAAGAAGAAGAGTTCGCGCAGGCCTTAATCGACACCAAGTGCACCAAGCCGACGTTTGCGGTGATCGCCGGACACGGCGCGCGCGAAGGCGTAGTGATGGGGCATGCGGGCGCGGTGGTGCATGGCAACACGGGTACCTTTGACGCAAAAAAACGTGCGCTTGAAGGCGCCGGAGCACGTGTTTTTGCCAGCGTTGACGATTTAATTAAAGCCATGCTCGCCGAGCATTAAACTAAGCGTAAACCATCAGGTACTTGGCACTGACTAACGATTAGCCGCTTGGCACTGATTGTAGTGCTGAGCATCTGAGACTTGTTAGGATAATCATTCAACGGCGCCGTTGCGCATTGAACACGTCGTGCAGTAACAAGCCTCTTATTTTAAAGCGAGGCAAAAATAACGATCTACCTCATCAAGGATTGAGCAGCATGGATTTCAAACTTAATGACAGTCAACGGCAATATGTTGAAGCGGTGCGCGCACTTGCCCAAAATGATTTCAAACCACGCGCCGCAAAATACATGGATGGGACGTTTCCGTGGGAGAACATGAAGCAGCTTGCCCAAATCGGCGTGCTGGGCATGACAGTGTCTGAGCAGTACGGTGGCCTGGGCTTACCTGTGTTTGAAACCGCGTTGATCCTGGAAGAGATCGCCAAAGTTTGCTACCCCACCGCCATGGCAGTACTGGGTGAAGCCGGCGTGCAAACTCGCATCATCGAAACTTACGCACCCGACTCAATCAAAAATAATATCCTGCCAAAAGTCTGTTCGGGCGACGCGATTTTGTCGATCTGCATGACAGAGCCCCACGCCGGCACCGATGTCAGCAGCTACCGCACCAACACGCGGTTGCATCTGAATCATGCGACCGTCAATGGCGTCAAAACCTTGATCAGTCGTGCTCAAGAGGCTGCCATGTTTGTCGTATTCACGCGCGTCGATGATCAGCCTGGGCGCGAAGGCATTGGTTGCGTCTTGATCGAGGGCGGCACACCTGGTCTTGAAGTGACTGCCAGTTATCACACCATGGGTGGCGAGTACTTGCACGAAGTACGTTTTGATAACGTTGAAGTCCCGCTTGAAAATGTTGTCTTAAAAGAAGGTGGGTTTCGTAAACTCATGAGCGCGTTCAATACGCAGCGCTGCTTAAACCCCAGCATCTCATTGGGCTTGGCTGAAGGTGCCTTTGAAGAAGCGGTCAACTACACGCGCAATCGTCCGATCTTTGGTAAAACACTCACTGATTTTCAAGGTCTGCGCTGGAAACTCGCCGAGATGTATCGCGACATCGAAGCAGCTCGCAGCGTGTTGTATCGCGCGTGTGCTTCAGCCAATCCTTTTCCGGATCCCTTTTTGGCAGCAGTCGCCAAAATCACCTGCAACGAAATGGCGTTGCGCGTCACCAACGACGCCTTGCAATTGCATGGCGGCTACGGTTTCACCGATGAGTATCCGGTATCGCGCCTGTATCGCGGTGCACGCTATGGCTCTTTAGGCGGCGGAGCCACCGAAACACTCAAGGATTTAATCGCCAAGCGGATTCTTGACGGCATGGATCCGACCGAAGGGATTCTGTCTTTTAATAATTATTAAACGTCGTTAACCCACAGATTCAGGCTTGCCAAGGGGCGACACACTACCTGCGTAGTCGCTCCCTGATCCGAACACATTCCTCTTATAAAGAGCAACCGATGACCTCACTTTTAAAGCTAGGCAGAGCCAGGCTATTCGGGGCCTTTTTGTCGCGCCTTGCTGCAACGACACTGCTGTCACTTGCCTCGTTGACACAAGCGGCGCAGGCTCAAACGAGACAGGCTGCAGACCCGCAGGCTGCCATCAGTCAATACCCTACCCGCACAATTAAGATGTTAGTCGGATTCCCGCCAGGCGGGCCCAACGATCAATTGGCGCGTTTACTCGCCTTACGTTTATCAGAACGCCTGAAACAGCCTATTGTGATTGAAAACAAACCAGGCTCAAGCGGCGAGATTGCCGCCACACAGGCCGCAGCGGCGCAGCCTGATGGCTATACGCTCTTGTTCGGCTCGAGCGGCGCGTTGACAATCAGCCCTAGCCTAAATAGCAAACTCCCTTACGATCCGCTCAAAGACCTGACGCCGATCTCGATGGTGGCACTCAACCCAATGTTGCTTGTGGTGTCGCCTAAGTCTGGCATCACCAGTCTGCCGGATCTGATCACGCGCGCCAAGGCCCAGCCAGGCAAGCTGACCTTTGCGTCAGCGGGCACCGGTAGCCCGACCCACCTTTCTGGTGAGTTGTTTCGGGATATGGCAGGCATCGACCTACTTCATGTGCCGTATAAGGGCGGCGGCCCAGCCATGAACGACGTCATGTCAGGCGAAGTTGATATTTACTTTGCAGGCCTGTCAACCGCCTTACCGCTTGTTAACGCAGGCAGGTTGCACGCGCATGCGATCACAACTCGCAAACGTTCAGATACCGTGCCGAATCTGCCCAGCATTAGTGAGTTCGGTTTTCCAGACTATTCATCCATCATCTGGTATGGCGTCTTGTCGCCTGCAGGTCTGCCACAGCCTATTGTGACGATGCTGCGCGAACATATTTTAGTCATCATGAACATGCCCGAGTTTCGCAAACAACTATCAGATTCAGGCGCCGAAATCTTTGATCAAGGCCCAGCTGAATTCAAAGCCTTTATGAAAGAGGATTTAGATAAGTGGGCAAAGGTGATTGCTGCGACGAAGGTGACTAAGTAGCTGACACCGTAGCGGGCCAGTAGCGATCACGCAAGATTTTTTTATAAAGTTTTCCGGTGGGATGGCGCGGTAACTCAACTGTAAAATCAACGCTACGCGGACATTTAAAATCGGCCAACTGTTCTCGACAATACGCGATGAGTTCGGCTGCCAGGCTCTCGCTGCCGCTCTGATCTTTCACAAGCTGAACCACCGCCTTCACTTCTTCACCAAAATCCAGATTGGGGATTCCGAACACAGCGACATCCAAGACCAAGGGATGACCAATCAGAATGGCTTCAATTTCTTGAGGATAAATATTGATCCCTCCAGAAATGATCATGAAAGCCTTGCGGTCGACCAAGTACAAATAACCTTCAGCATCAAGACGCCCAATATCACCGAGCGTTGTCCAGCCCAAAGCATTACGAGTCTCGGCGGTTTTTGCTACATCACCGTGGTACTCAAATTGTGGGCCCTCCGAAAAATAAACAAGGCCCGTTGCACCTACCTCAAGTGCATGCCCCTCTTCGTCGCAGATGTGTGCCACCCCTAGCGCGGCCTTACCCACTGAGCCTTGATGCAACAACCACTCGTCACTCGTAATTGAACAAAACCCATTATTTTCGGTACCAGCGTAATACTCATCGATCACCGGCCCCCACCACTCAATCATCTGCAACTTCACATCGACTGGGCAAGGCGCGGCGGCATGAATCGCCCGTTTCATTGAGCTCAGGTCAAAACCCAAACGCGTGGCTTCAGGCAACTTGAGCATACGCACAAACATCGTCGGCACCCACTGGCTGTGCGTAATCTGATGCTGCTGATGCAATGCCAAAGCCGTTTGTGCGTCGAACTGACTCATCACAAACACCTCGCCCCCAAGCTTAATATTCGTCATGCTATGGCGCAAAGGTGCCGCGTGATAAAGCGGCGCAGGCGACAGGTAGCGACAGCCTTTACCGTAACCGTAGAGCCCCTCTAATAAATTCACCAAAAAGGTTCGCATTCCTGAAGGACCGTCGGGCAGTGGCCACTTCACCCCTTTAGGTCGCCCGGTTGTGCCAGAGGAATAGAGCATATCCAGGCCCTGTGCTTCATCTGAAATCGGGGTCACAGAAAACTGCTCAGCACTCGCTTGCCAGCTTGGCCAGTTGTCTTGTGCGCTCCCTACAACAAACTGGTGAATAGGCGTACTTAAGCCCTGACTAATTTTTTCACCAAGCTCAAGCAAATCTTCACCAACAATCAATACCTTTGCACCGCAGTCTTGCACGATGTAAGCGATTTCAGCAACCGTCAGACGCGTACTCATCGTGGTGTAGTAAAGACCAGCTCGCTCTGCGCCAAAACAAATTTCAAGAAACTCACGTTGGTTTTTGAGCAAAATCGCGACATGATCGCCCAGCCGTGCGCCGCAAGCCCTGAAAACATGCGCCGCCTGATTCGCCCGCTGTTCAAGCTGACCATAGGTCACGACTTCGGGCTCACCACAAATTCTGAAGGCGATCGCGTCTGGATCTTGATCTACGGTGTCGATGGGGTAAAGCAGTCTCATTTCTGCTCGTGCGAAATGCAGATTTTTCCAAACTGCGCACCGCTTTTAAGATACGTAAAGGCTTCTTTCAATTCAGTAAAGTCAAATACACGGTCAATCACTGGCCTAATTTGATGCTGCGTCATCGCCCGCAACAAAGCCTCAAACGCATCACGATTGCCCACCGTGATCCCCTGCAAACGCACTTGACGCGTAATGATTAAACCTAACGACGCAGACATCGCAATACCCGACAAAATTCCAATCATCGATAAGGTGCCGCCTGGCCGAATACAACGCAATGACTGTGGCAAGGTTTTTTCACCTCCTAGCTCTACGATGTGGTCATAGCCGTTGCCGTCGGTCAATTCACGTGA
>CANCMG010000048.1 GCA_947378965.1 Alcaligenaceae bacterium
ATCCGAGATGTGGGTGACGATGCACGTCGGGGCCGCATCTACTTACCCATCAGCGATCTGCAACAATTTGGCGTGCGTGCCTCAGATATTTTGAATGGCAACTATTCTGAAAACTTTTCTGCGCTGATGGCCTTTGAAGCCGCACGCGCGCGTGCGTTGTATGCCGAGGCGATCGCGGCCCTACCCCGGCAAGATCAACGCGCCCAACGCCCGGGTTTGATGATGGCAGCGATTTATTACGCCCTGCTCACAGAAATCGAACATGAGCAATGGCAGGTCTTACACCAGCGGATATCGCTCACGCCCGTACGCAAGCTCTGGTTGGCCTGGAAAAACTTTATCGGCGAAGGCGCAAGCGTGCTTCGTCAAATTCAGCGAGCGAGTCGAGCCTGATGAAGCTTGCCGTGGTCGGCGCGGGATGGGCTGGCTTGGCGGCTGCAGTTGCACTGAAAGCAACTGGGGCAGATGTCACTGTGTTTGAGGCGGCACCCCTTGCAGGCGGACGCGCACGGCGCGTCGATGATCTGAACATGGGGGCAATCGACAACGGTCAGCATTTGTTATTGGGCGCGTATACCGAGACGGTTGCGTTACTAAAACATTTGCATCCAGAGCGTTCGATTGATGAATTGCTTCACCGAGCCCCCTTGCACCTTGAAAGCGCAGACGGAGAGTTTTGCCTCAAAGCTGCCAACCTGAAGGCGCCGTTTCACACGCTGTGGGGTTTACTGAACGCCCGCGGTTTGCCCTGGCAAGACCGCTGGCAGGCCATCCGGATGATGATGGTGCTCAAACAAAAACGTTGGCAGGCGCCCGCCTTATTCAGCGTCGCCCAGTTGCTTGAACAACATCAGCAATCAGCCCTCTTGTGCCGTCGGCTTTGGACACCTCTTTGTCTCGCAAGTTTAAACACAGCAAGCGAGCACACCTGCGCCCAATTATTTTTGAATGTGTTGCGCGATAGCCTGGATGCTCCGCGGGCACACTCTGACATGCTGATCCCGCGCGTTGACTTAACAGCACTTTGGCCTCAGGCAGCCGCCAACGCTGTCACCATGCGCTATCGGCACATCGTGCGACACGTTTGCCCCACACCCACCTCTGTCACCATCGATGGGGAAGCTTTTGACGGCTGCGTCTTAGCGACCCCGCCCTATGCCTGCGCACGCATCTTAAAACCTGATGAAAGCACTCGCGCTAGCGATACCTTAATGGCCCAACTAGGTGCCTTTGAATATCGTGCGATTGCAACACTCACTTTGCAATTAGACGCAGTTTGGAACCCACCCCACTCAATCCTGCTGCTCGACGAAGACCCTGCGCGTGGTCATCTAGGGCAATGGCTATTTAAACGCTTGCAGGCAAACGACCAATTCACTATAGTCATTAGCGATGCCGCTGATTTTTTAAAGCACGACCGCGCAAGCTTTGTTGACAATATTGCGAAGCAAATTCGAGAGCAAGTGCAACGCCATCCAAACTCGCGTGGCCACTCGCAGTCCACCATGCCTGCAGTCAGGGCACATCGCTTAATTGTTGAAAAGCGCGCAACCTTTGCGGCGGTGCCTGGCCTGCAACGCCCACGCAATCAAAGCCCGTGGCCGCGCTTGAGTTTGGCGGGTGATTGGACAGACACCGGTTACCCTGCGGTTCTTGAAGGGGCTGTGCGTAGTGGCAAACAGGCCGCAAGAACGCTTATCGAAGCCTTACAGCGCGGCGCCTATTAGGCTAGCTTTGTAACGCACGCGCCGTGTACAAGCCCAGCAGCGTTAACGCCAGCGAGCCAGCAAGGCTGACACCAGAATACATCGCCGCCATCGCCAGACGACCTTCTTCAAGAAAGGCAACCGTCTCAGCTGAAAACGCTGAAAAGGTGGTGAGCCCACCTAAAAAGCCGGTCACAATTAACAGGCGCCAGAACGGCGGCCACTCGGGGTGCGCGGCAATCACACCAAGCACCAACCCGATCAGATAACCACCCACCATATTGGCGGTAAAGGTACCCCAAGGGATTGCATCGGCATGGCGATTGAGCCATAGAGCAAGTAACCAACGCAACCAAGCACCCAACGCTGCACCAACGGCAATCGCAACAAAATGAAAGGGTGTGAACAGCGCCATCGCTATAGGCTCGCGTGCTCGGCGATGTACGCCCTCACGCTGGCCACATCGCAAGGCAAGACGGTCACTTTTTGCGGCAACGACTCGAGATTTTCAAGCCCAAGCGGCACAGGTGCGGGACGGCCAAGCGCCTCTTGAATGACTTCTGAAAACTTTGCTGGCAAAGCCGTTTCTAACACTAGCATGGGTACACCCTTTTCAACAAAGGGTGCGGCCACCTTCACACCATCCGCGGTGTGTGGATCAATCAAGACACCAGTACGGTCCATCACCTGTCGAATCGTCGACAGGCGATCTTGATGCGAGCTGCTACCAGACACAAACCCATACCGCTCAGTGAACTCGGGCAGGTAGGCAGACAGATCAAACGACCCTTTGGCCCCCAACTCTTGCCACAGCTTGGCGACCCGCTCAGCATCACGCCCGACCAGATCAAACACAAAGCGCTCAAAGTTTGACGCGCGTGAGATGTCCATTGAGGGGCTTGACGTTAAAAACGTTTGCGCCGCAGAGCGAGGCCGATACATACCCGTGTGAAAAAATTCATCTAACACGTTATTTTCGTTGGTGGCAAGCACTAAACGCCTGATGGGCAAGCCCATGCTGCGCGCAATGTGACCAGATAAGATATTGCCAAAATTGCCCGAAGGTACGGCAAACGATACTGGCTGACCTGGGCCTGTTGTGGCACGCAGCCAGCCATGAAAATAATACACAATTTGCGCAGCAATACGCGCCCAATTAATTGAGTTGACCGCACCCAAATGGTATTTGTTTTTAAATGCTAAATCACCAGCCAGTGCCTTGACCACGTCTTGCGCTTCGTCAAATACGCCCTTGACTGCCAAATTGTGAATATTGGCATCTTGCAAGGAGTACATTTGCGCACGTTGAAACGCACTCATGCGCCCGTAGGGCGAAAGCATAAACACCGCAACGGCGTCTTTACCGCGCATGGCATATTCGGCGGCCGAGCCGGTATCCCCCGAGGTGGCACCCAAAATATTTAAGGTCGCGCCGCGCGCGCGCAATACATGGGGAAACACCTGCCCTAAAAACTGCATCGCCATGTCTTTAAAGGCCAGCGTCGGGCCCTCAGACAAACCTAATAGTGAGAGCCCATCGTACAGTGGACGCAACGGCACAATCTCAGCACTTTGAAAGGTCTTAGGAACATACGCAGCTTGCGTCAACGTCTGGAGTTGAGCTGAACCGATATCCGTAATAAACAGAGATAACACTTCAGCAGCCAACGCATGGTAAGGCAAGTTGCGCCAAGACTCGAGCTGAGCCGCGGACACCTGCGGCACGCTTTCTGGCATGGCCAAGCCGCCATCGGGCGCTAAGCCTTCTAGCAAAATATCTGAGAAGCCTTGCGCCGCCATGCCCCCACGGGTTGAAACGTATTTCATGCCAGGCTTTCCATACGTAGGCGCGTCACGCGCGATCGTACAAACGGCAATGCTTCAATTTTGACAATCGCAGCAGTGACGTTGCGCTCGATCGCTTCGTGCGTTAAAAAAATCAGTTCAGCGTCTTCGCCTTGTTCAGCGGGCTGCTGAATCATTGAGCCAATCGAGATGTTGGCATCGGCCAAGACACGCGCTAAGTCAGCCAGCACGCCCGGCTGATCGGCGACGGTCAAGCGTAAGTAGTAAGATGTGACAATAGCGTCAATCGACAAGATTGGCGTATCGGCCATGGCATCTGGCTGAAACGCTAAATGCGGCACACGGTGTTCAGGATCTGCCGTGTGCAGACGTGTCACGTCAACCAAATCTGCGACAACCGCCGAGGCGGTAGGCTCTTCGCCCGCGCCTTTGCCATAGTAGAGCGTTTGCCCGACTGCATCGCCACGCACTAGCACCGCGTTCATAGCGCCTTCGACATTGGCCAACAGCGACTTCACCGGTACAAGCGCTGGGTGCACGCGTAATTCAATCCCCTCAGGCCGACGCTTGGTGATGCCCAATAACTTAATGCGATAACCAAGACGCTCGGCAAGTTTGATGTCTTCAGCGGCCAATTGAGAGATGCCTTCGATATACGCTTTGTCAAACTGCACTGGGATACCAAAGGCTAAAGACGCCAGCAGCGTCAGCTTATGCGCAGCGTCAACACCTTCGATATCAAAGGTCGGGTCAGCCTCGGCATAGCCGAGTTTTTGCGCCTCGGCGAGCACCGTTGCAAAGGGCAAGCCACGCGCGCGCATCTCTGACAAAATAAAATTGGTTGTGCCGTTAATGATGCCCGCCACCCACTCAATTCGATTGGCCGTTAAGCCTTCGCGAATCGCTTTAATAATCGGGATGCCGCCGGCCACTGCTGCCTCAAAAGCCACCATCACGCCGCGCGCCGAAGCTGCTGCAAAAATTTCAGTACCGTGTTTAGCCAGCAAAGCTTTATTGGCAGTTACAACGTGCTTGCCTTGTGCAATGGCCTCGAGCACTAACTCAAGCGCCAAGGTGTCACCCCCAATGAGCTCGACCACAATATCAATCGAAGGGTCGCGTACCACCGCATGCGGGTCTGTACCCACGAGCATGTCAGCACCTAAGAGCTTGCGGGCTTTGGCGACATCGCGCACAGCCACTCGGGTCACTTCAATTTTGCGCCCCGCACGACGCGCAATTTCTTGGGCATTACGAGCCAAGACTTTGTACGTGCCGCCACCAACCACACCCAGACCTAACAAACCAACTTTGATTGAATCCATTACAACAACCCATCCTTGCGAAACATATCTTTGATACCACGCACGGCTTGACGGGTACGCTGCTCGTTTTCAATCAAGGCAAAGCGCACATACTCATCGCCATAATCACCAAAGCCAATACCCGGCGACACTGCAACCTTAGCCTCTTCAAGGATACGCTTGGCAAATTCAAGCGAACCTTTCGCCCGATATGGCTCGGGGATATGCGCCCAGACATACATGGATGCTTTGGGATTTTCAACCATCCAACCCGCCTCGTGCAGGCCTTTGACCAGCACGTCGCGCCGACTTTGATATTTTTGTACCACTTCGGTCACGCAATCTTGCGGGCCATCGAGTGCCGCAATCGAGGCGACCTGAATGGGGGTGAAGGTGCCGTAATCATGGTAGCTTTTGATGCGTGCTAGCGCGTTCACCAGTTCGGCGTTACCCACCATAAAACCGACGCGCCACCCAGCCATGTTGTAGCTTTTGCTCATGGTAAAGAACTCGACAGCGACCTCGCGCGCACCCGGCACCTGCATAATGGACGGTGCCTGATAGCCATCAAAGCAGATATCAGCGTAGGCTAGGTCGTGCACCACAATGATGTTGTGCTCGCGGGCTAAGGCCACGACACGTTCGAAAAACGAAAGGTCAACACATTGCGCAGTCGGGTTGCTTGGAAAACCCAAAATCATCATCTTGGGTTTTGGGATCGACTCGCGCACAGCGCGCTCGAGTTCTTGAAAAAAATCGGTGCCAGGCGTCATGCAAACCGAACGGATATTGGCGCCCGCAATCACTGCGCCATAAATATGGATGGGATAGCTGGGGTTTGGCACTAAAACCGTATCGCCCGCGTCGAGCGTGGCCAACATTAAATGGGCCAGCCCTTCTTTTGAGCCAATTGTGACAATCGCTTCGGAGTCAGGATCAAATTGCACTTGAAAACGCCGCGCGTACCAATCGGTGATGGCCTTGCGCAAGCGTGGAATCCCTTTTGACACCGAATAACCGTGGGTGGTGGGGCGCGAAGCGGCTTCGACTAATTTTTCAACAATATGCGCTGGCGTTGGGCCATCGGGGTTACCCATTGACATGTCGATGATGTCTTCACCACGATGGCGTGCCGCCATTTTGAGTTCGGCCGTAATATTGAAAACATAGGGCGGCAAACGCTCAATGCGGGGAAACTTCTTCATCGTACATCCTTCTTGGGGCTAGGAAAAAACGCGCTGCGCTCTAAGGAATCCTGAATTTTCAAACTTTCAAACTTTCAAACTTTCGAACTCTTGAACTTTCGAACTCTTGAACTTTCGAACTCTTGGACTTTCGAACTCTTGGACTCTTGTACTCTTGAACTCTTGAAATTCTTAAATCTATTAGACCTCAAGTGCTTAGTTTGCGCTGCAGCAAAGCCCTCTAACATAGCGCAACACGCCCTGTCTCGCAAATCAGGCTAAAAAGTCATAAAAAATTCATCATTTTGTCTTGAAAACCCCTAGCTTCAACGCACACAAACCGTGAGCGATTGCGCTATAGTCTGCACAACCTGCCGGAGTACTGATTGAAGCTTCACACAGATACCAACTCGGCAATGAATACCGTAACCGGTTACGGAAACGGTTTTGTCGAAGTCAATAAAGTTCGCTTTGACCACGCGATTGCCTTTGGCCCACTGGGCGAAATCGCCCGCTGGTCGGCTTCAAGCCCCCTCGATATCTCTTCTGACCTGTTGCTCGCGGCAGCTCGTCTGAGCCTCGCTCCGCTGGATCCGATGGCGTTTCTTGACGCAGACGACGGCGGCGTGCCTCAGGTAGTGGGCGACAAGCCCGAGGTGCTGTTGGTTGGCACCGGAACGAAACAAATAATGTTGCCACATCACATCGTGGCACCGCTCTTGAAAATCGGCGTGGGCGTTGAATGCATGACCACTCAGGCGGCGGCCCGCACCTTTAATATTTTGATGGCCGAGGGGCGCCAGGTCATCGCCGCGTTGATTCCTGACACCTCTTCACTTTGAAGGCCAGACCATGAACACCTTAGCCTAACCGCGTTGCCTCATGAACACCCAAGCCTAGCCACATTGCCCTATGAACACCCGAGCCAAGCCGCCTTACCCTATGAATACCCTAGCCTGGCCGCCCGCCTTACCCTATGAACACCCGAGCCTAGCCACATCACCCTATGAACACTCGAGCCTAGCCGCGCTGACCTATGAATACCTTAGCCTGGCCACCTTACCCTCTGCGTTATCAAAAAAGAGCAGCCTCGAGTCAATAACTTCACACAACAGCCCCCAAAAAGCGTGACATGACAACAAGCCAAACAATCACAATCAGCTCAGACCTCATCGGCGCACCCGCCCCCACCTTTACCGTACAAAGCACCATTGGCCAGATCACGTTGCAGCAATGCCTGGGGCGCGCAGTGGTGCTGTATTTTTACCCCAAAGACAACACCCCGGGTTGCACCACTGAAACCGAAAATTTTCGCGATCTGCACGATACCTTCATGGCGGCCAACTGCGCAATCGTGGGTGCCTCGCGCGACTCACTCAAGTCGCACGAAAACTTCAGCAAAAAACTTGAGTTACCGTTTCCGCTCATCGCAGACCCAGATGAGACACTGTGCGCGCTATACGGCGTCATGAAACTTAAAAATATGTACGGCAAACAGGTGCGCGGCATTGAGCGCAGCACGTTTTTAATTGACGCACAGGGCAAACTGGCACGCGTGTGGCGTGGCGTGAAGGTACCAGGTCACGCCCAAGAGGTGCTCGACGCGGCGCGCGCCCTGACATAAAAACGCGAGGCAATTTTTTGTGAGTTGAAGTGCTCTGTTCTTTGTTTCTTTAATCGCCTTTCTGGGGACTACCTTTTATGCCGTTACCGAAGCTGCCTACGCGTCCCGCTGCAATCTTGGATCTGACTACCTTAGAGCGCCCTGCAAAAATTCCAACGCGCGCAATCGAAGAGATCCAACCTGAACTGGAAGGACTAACAAGCACGCAACCCGTTCTGCATACAATCATTGAAGCGCCCGCTGCGCACCCTGCCGTATCTACCTTCATGTCAGACCAGAATAGTGTGCTCGACCTACAAGCCCGCAGCTCCGGTGTCAGCAAAGCCAGTCCAGCAAAAAAAGCCGTACAGCCAAGTGTTTCGCGCAGCACGAAGCGCGCAGGTAGCAAACCTTCAAGCACTGGTGTCACTAAATTGTTTGTGCTTGATACCAACGTGTTATTGCACGACCCCAGTTCGCTTTTTAGGTTCGAAGAGCACGACGTGTTTTTGCCGATGATGACGCTTGAAGAACTTGATCATCAAAAGAAAGGGATGACCGAAGTGGCCCGCAATGCCCGTCAGGTCAGTCGCTCACTGGACACCTTGGTGGGGGATCACATCAAGCTTGATGAAGGCTTGCCACTCGATGGTTTAGGCCACAAAGATGCGACCGGGCGCTTGTACTTTCAGACCAAAGCAATGTCTGGCACCCTGCCTTCAGATCTGCCCATGGGTAAGGCCGACAATCAAATTTTAAGCGTGGTGCGTTCGCTGCAAGAGCAGTTCGCCACGCGCGAAGTCGTGCTGGTGTCCAAAGACATCAATATGCGTCTAAAGGCGCGCGCACTCGCGATGGCGGCTGAAGACTACTTCAACGACCATGTGCTCGAAGACTCAGACCTACTCTACACCGGCGTGCTGCAGTTACCAGAAAACTTCTGGAATAAGCACGGCAAGGGTGTTGAGTCGTGGCAGCAAGGGGGCATTACCTTCTATCGCATCAACGGCCCCCTGTGCAGCCAGTTTATGATCAATCAGTTTGTCTATTTTGAAGGCCCAATGCCGCTCTATGCGCAGGTGCGCGAAGTTAACGGCAAAACTGCAGTGCTGGCCACCTTGCGTGACTACACGCATGGCAAAAATAATGTCTGGGGTGTCACGTCGCGTAATCGCGAGCAAAATTTTGCGATGAATCTGTTGATGAATCCAGAATGTGACTTTGTCTCTTTACTGGGCCAGGCTGGCACCGGAAAAACCTTGATGACGCTTGCCGCGGGGCTCGCCCAAGTGCTTGAGACCAAGCGTTACACCGAGATCATCATGACGCGTGTCACGGTGCCAGTGGGCGAAGATATCGGATTTTTGCCCGGCACCGAAGAAGAAAAGATGATGCCTTGGATGGGCGCACTCGAAGACAACCTCGATGTGTTGAATATGGGCGAAACCGAAGGCGGTGGTGCCACCAGCAACTCACATGGCAACGAATGGGGCCGTGCCGCCACGATGGAACTGATTCGTTCAAAAATCAAAGTCAAGTCTTTAAACTTTATGCGCGGGCGCACGTTCTTGAACAAATACCTCATCATCGATGAGGCACAAAACTTAACGCCTAAGCAAATGAAAACGCTCATTACGCGGGCCGGACCGGGCACCAAAGTCGTATGCTTAGGCAATATCGCGCAGATCGACACCCCGTACCTGACTGAGGGCAGCTCTGGCTTGACCTTTGTGGTGGATCGCTTCAAAGGCTGGCCACACGCCGGGCACGTCACGCTGCAGCGCGGCGAGCGCTCGCGCTTAGCCGACTATGCTGGCGAGGTTCTTTAAGCATGTGTCGCCTTCGTATCAGGCGCGAGGGCGCTCTCTGTGCAGCGGATTCGTCGTCAAAGCTTTTGTGCGCTACTCTAAGTTTCAAGTGTTGCTTTCGCTAATCGACTGCAGAATTACCGAACCATAAAATGATGACTCTTGGTACAACACCTGTCACGCCTATTGCCCCTCTAGCGCTCACCCTAGGAGATGCGGCAGGCATTGGCCCTGAAATCGTGATCAAACTCCACATGGCGGGGCTGCCGGCACCTTGTGTGGTGTACGGCGATGCGGGCGCTCTGCGGCGCGCCTGCATCGCGCTAAACGCGCCACTACAAATTGTCGAGCTTGTCGATGTCAGTGCGCTCACCCTCCACGCTGACAAGACAGGCTGCCTGTTTGTACGCCCCACTTATCCCGCGTTGCCCACCGACTTACCCTTAGGACGCGTCGACGCGCGTGCAGGTCAGTCGGCCTACGATGCACTCTGCTTAGCGATCGATGACGCGATGCTTGGCAAAGTCAGTGCCATCGTCACAGCGCCCTTAAACAAAGAAGCCATGCATGCAGCGGGGCTTGATTTTCCGGGGCATACCGAGATCCTTGCACAGCGCTCTGGTACGCCCTACGTTGCCATGATGTTAGTCAACGATCGCTTGCGCGTCATACTGGCCACCATCCATATCGCGTTGTCTGAGGTCTCACCCACGCTGACCACCGCGCTTGAGCTACGCACGATCGAACTCGCGCAGCAGGCCTGCCAGGCGATGGGCATTGCCTCACCGCGCATTGGTGTAGCGGGCTTGAACCCACATGCTGGCGAACACGGCAAATTTGGTCGCGAAGATCTTGACGTCATCGTTCCTGCAATCGCGCAAGCTCAGGCACAAGGCATCAACGCCTCAGGCCCTTGGCCTGGCGACACACTCTTCATGCGCGCGCGCATGGGCGAGTTTGATATCTGTGTGGCGCAATACCACGACCAAGGTCTGATCCCAATTAAGTATTTAGGCATTGATCAAGGCGTCAACATCACCGTTGGCCTGCCCTTTGTAAGAACAAGTGTCGACCACGGCACTGCCTTTGATATTGCGGGCAAAGGGGTTGCAGACCCCTCATCGCTGCGCGAAGCGTTTGAGATGGCCCTGACCATGCTGCATCAGAAAAATCAAGGGTAAACACGGATGCACAATGATATCAATAAAATTTTAGGAGAAAACAATAGAAAACTAGTTTAAGTATCAAAGCTAAGTATATAATTTGCATGGTTTTTATACTTTGCAAGGCATTAAGGATGTTTTTTAAGTTTAATTTTCCCTGTCGAAAATCCTGGCTTGGATGCCTTGTCAGCCTTAGCCTGAGCCTTGCCGGTTCTACGTTGTTCGCACAAACAGCCCCCACGTCTGCCGATAGCGCAGCAAAAAAACCAGCAGCAACGACCAACAGCACCAAAACCAAGAAAAAAACAAGCAACGCAAAAGCCACCAAAAAAGTCGTCGCGCCGTCGGGCACACCTCAAGGTAGTCGCTCGGTGGCTGATGCCAGTAACAAACCATCGACAAAATCTAATTCAAGTGCGTTGAAGTCTTCAACCGTCAAGCCCTCAAACGCTCCTAAGGCGCGCAACACAGCGACTGTTGCAGTCGCCGGAGTGGCTGCCGCAGGTGTGGCGACAGCGGGTTCGATCAGTGCGGTTCGCTCGAACGTTGTGCTGGTGCAAGACCTAAGCAGTAACACCACATTGTTTTCGCGTAATGACGAGATCGCGCGCCCAATCGCTTCAATCACAAAACTCATGACTGCGATTGTGATCGTTGACGCGAATCAATCGTTGACCGAAATGGTTGAAGTGACAAGCAGCGATATCGATACTGTCAAGCACAGTCGGTCGCGCTTGCCCGTTGGCACCAAACTCTCGCGTGGTGACATGATGCATTTGGCCTTGATGTCTTCAGAGAACCGTGCCGCGAATGCACTGGGTCGACACTATCCGGGCGGCATGACGGCGTTTGTTGTAGCAATGAACAACAAAGCGAAACAACTTGGGATGACGCAAAGTCGCTTTGTCGAACCCACGGGCTTATCAAGTGAAAACGTCTCGAGCCCACGCGACCTGGTTAAGCTCTTGCAAGCGTCGGCCTCGCGCCCCGCAATTCGACAGTACACCACCGACACGCAACACGAAGTGCGCACAAGTGGGCACACTACGTTGTTTCGTAATACCAACATGTTAGTCATGAACCCAACTTGGGATATCAAAGTATCGAAAACGGGTTACATCAACGAAGCTGGGCAATGCCTTGTCATGGTCGCGCGCATCAATAATCGCGACATGGCAATCGTTCTACTCAACGCAGACGGTAAGGGCACCCGGGTGGGTGATGCAGTCAAAATCAAGCAGTGGGTGCAACAGGCTAAAGTTGTGGCCGGACTTGATGGCACACAACCGCAAGATGGCATACAGCTTCAATAAGCCGCGCCACCACCACCGCCTGCGAAATTCAAGAACCTTGTACTTGATCCTTGAAACGTTAACCTAACAGTCCCGATGGGGCCGTTACGTTGCTTGCCGATGATAATTTCGGCAGTCCCCTTATCAGGGGAGTCAGGGTTATAGACTTCGTCGCGATAGATGAACAAAATCAAATCGGCATCTTGTTCAATGGCGCCAGATTCGCGTAGATCGCTCATCACAGGGCGACGATTAGGACGTTGCTCTAAGCTGCGATTTAACTGCGATAAGGCAATCACTGGGCACTCGAGCTCTTTAGCCAGAGCTTTCAGCGAGCGACTAATCTCTGAAATTTCAGTTGCGCGATTTTCGCCGGCCGAGCTTGCACCCATCAACTGTAAGTAGTCGATCACAATCAACCCGAGCTTGCCACACTGACGTGCCAGCCTGCGCGCACGTGCCCTCACCTCAACCGAACTTAACGCAGGTGTCTCGTCAATGTACATCTGCGCATCTTGCATGCGTTGCACGGCATGTGTGACGCGTGGCCAGTCATCGGCCAGCAGCTTACCCGTACGCATGCGGTGTTGATCTAGCATACCAACCGAGCCCAACATACGCATTGCCAATTGCACCGCGCCCATTTCCATCGAAAATACAGCCACAGGCAAACCCTGCTCGATCGCTACGTGTTCGGCAATATTCATCGCCAACGACGTTTTACCCATTGAAGGACGCCCGGCTACGATGACCAGATCGCCACCTTGCAGCCCCGAGGTCATTTTGTCGAGATCGGTAAACCCGGTTGGCACACCGGTAACATCGGTGTTGCCCTCGCGGTGATAGAGCTCGTCAATCTTATCGACGACTTCAGACAAAAGCGGCTGGATTTCGCGAAACCCAGCTGAGGCCTTTGCCCCCTCTTGCGCGATTTTAAAAACTTTGGATTCGGCTTCGTCCAGCAACTGACGCGCTTCTTTACCTTGCGGATTAAACGCTGTTGCTGCGATTTCGTCGGCCACCGTCACGAGCTTTCGAAGCATCGAACGCTCTCGCACAATTTCGGCGTAGCGACGAATATTGGCAGCCGAGGGTGTGTTATGCGCCAAGGCATTGAGGTAGCTTAAGCCGCCAACCTCTTCAGACTTACCAACACTGGCCAAAGATTCGTTCACCGTGACCACATCGGCAGGACGCGACAAGTTGACCAGGCGCGCAATGTGATGCCAGATCAAGCGGTGATCAAACCGATAAAAATCATCTTCGTTCACAACGTCGGTGACGCGCTCCCAGGCACCATTGTCGAGCAACAGCCCACCAAGCACGGATTGCTCTGCCTCAACCGAATGCGGCGGCACGCGAAGGTACTCGAGTTGTGGATCTGGAGAATTATTCATCATGCAATGATAACCGTAAGGTGTTTGTCAAATATAAAAAACCTTGGATATCGCGACCAGGAATCCATTTCAGTAACCACCCCAGATATTTTTTGATGGATACAAATCGTTTTTCAATGGCCGCTAGCTGCTTACGTACCATCGAATCGGGGTTAGTGCTGAGGTACTCAGCGAGCAATTGATGGCAGAGTGCTTGGCGCTCGGTCGGACTAAATTCGTGACCACGCAACCCCGCCATTGAGGACACCAGCTGAAACACATCGTAAGCCTGAGCAAGCGGCAAGGATAGTGCCTCACCGATATTTTCTTCAAAGTCGATACGCGTTGCGGTGCCATCATCGTGAATCATGAGATTACGCAACTGCGCGCCACCATGCACGAAGCCAGCACGGTGAAAGAGCGCGAGTTCTTGGGCGGCCTTGCGTATGAGCGCTTGGCGCCCCTCAGGGGTTGCAATACGAATCAGATAGGGCATATCTTGGCCCACATACTCTAAGACCAACAGGTTAGATGCCTGATACCAGACCTTTGGCACCGAACTACCAGCCTCTTTGAGCTGAACCAAGCGCCGTGCCTCATCTTGCAAGGTATTTTTCAATAACCGCTGCGGCGAAGGCCGTTCGCCCATCAACAGCCAACACAGTCCTGACAGCACCACCACTCTGACCCACTTCAGGCCAGCGACCAGAGGCGAAAACCACGTTGCTCGGTGACGCTTAGCCACGCAGTGTTGCCCAGCCAACTCAATAAACGACACACCCGCCGCATCCTTAGCGTGCACCAGCAACCACTGATCGAGCGCGAGCTTGAATCGCACCTCGTCTGCGTGTGTGCTGACCACCTGAGCGGCATCTGCCTGTGTGTGAATTAGAGGGTGTGTCACGATATTAGAGAGAGTCTGCTTGTGTTGGAGTGAACCAAAAGTGTTGAACCGCTTTGTAGGTCACCGCGCAGGCATCTTGTTCGAGTCATGGCATTTTTCAAATCTGGCTGACGACCATAGATGAGACTTACCTCGAACATAGATGAGACTTACCACAAAGCTAGAATACAAAAAGCCGACCTGAGCCGGCTTTTTGTCTAGCGCAAGCGGGTAGAAACTTAGACTACGTCGCCAACCACAACAACCGAGATGCTGCTGACCACATCAGGATGCACTGCCACTTGCACAGGAAACTCACCCACAGCTTTCAAGGGACCTTCAGGCAAACGGATTTGCGCTTTCTCGATGCCAGCGAAACCTGCAGCGACCAAAGCTGATGCGATATCCATATTGGTCACTGAACCAAACAGACGACCATCCACACCCGCTTTTTGAGTGATTTTTAACGAGAAGCTTTCGAGACGCTGACCCAAAGCTTGCGCCAAAGCAAGCTTGTCGGCTTGGATTTTTTCAAGTTCAGCGCGGCGAACTTCAAATTCTTTTAACGCAGTTTCAGTTGCGCGACGGGCTTTTTTCTGGGGGATCAAGAAATTGCGTGCGTAACCATCACGTACACGAACAACTTCACCGAGATTGCCAACGTTAACGACTTTTTCGAGCAAAATAATTTGCATGGTATGCCCCTGGATCAATTATGGTTATCAGTAAAGGGCAACAGTGCCAAAAAGCGTGCGCGCTTGATTGCGGTATCGAGTTGGCGCTGATAGATCGCCTTAGTACCGGTCAAACGTGCAGGAATAATCTTGCCGTTTTCTTGAATGAAATCACGCAAGGTGTCGAGATCTTTGTAATCGATCTGATCGACGTTTGCCGCGCTAAAGCGGCAGAATTTACGACGTTTGAACAGCGGATTTTGTTGCGTAAATTTCTTTTTTTCTTTACGTTTACCGAAGAAAGCCATGATGTGCCTCGCTTAAATCTGTTGAATTTGCTGCGCATGCAGCCTAAATTTTGGTGAATCTTTTCGAACCGGAGCTAAAAACCCCTGGACTCGTACTGTGCAACCCAAACTTGTTGTGAGCGCCATCTGTGCTAAGTCTCCCATCGCCACAACTGCCAGCGTGAACGCCAAACGACGTGGTTGACCTGCTTCAGTGACCTCGGACTCGTGTGAGAGAAGAAATTCAAGCACTGCAACCCCGGATGGCGTATACCTTAAGGGGGAAAGCTCAAATACCTGTCCCTGCACTTCAAGCCGATTCACAACGCGCCTGGATTACTCAGCCTCGCCCGGCGTTGTTTCAGCCGAAGCCTTACGGGCTTCGTCGCGCTCAACTTGTTTCATCATGAGTGAAGCCTCTGTTTGAGCGGCTTTGGTCTTGATGACAAGGTGGCGCAACACAGCGTCGTTGTAGCGAAACGAGTGCTCGAGTTCGTCGAGTGTGGGCTGACCGCACTCAATGTTGAAACACACATAGTGTGCTTTCACCAGTTTTTGAATTGGGTACGCGAGTTGACGACGGCCCCAATCTTCAGTGCGGTGAACTTTACCGCCTTGGGTGGTCACCAGCGCTTGATAACGCTCGACCATTGCGGGGACTTGCTCGCTTTGATCTGGGTGAACAATAAAAACAACTTCGTAGTGACGCATTTGAACTCCTAAGGATGTCCGAAGAGCCTGTAAAAAGCACGCCTCGGGGGCAGCCCGCCACACCAAACACTGGTTGGTCGAGCAAGAAAGCCTTTGATTATCGTATGTTTACGCTATTAATGCAAGCTGCGAACCGAATCGTTGGGTCAACGACTGCACTAACGTTTGAAGCATTCTCAAGCAAGCCTCAAAAAAACAAGTATTTCTTTGCTTTTTTAAGGTTTCAATCTTGAGCCGTATCTCGCCGCGTTCAAGCGGCTAGCTGCGCCGCAAAGCGGGCGCGAATTGAACCCTCAATGCCCGCAGCATCGAGCCCGACGCTAGCCAGCAGCGCCCCTTGCTCGCCATGATCAATAAACCGGTCAGGCAAGCCAAGTTGCAGCAGCGGGCACACCACGCCTGCTACGGCCAGCGCCTCGGCAACCGCACTGCCTGCGCCACCCATGATCGCGCCCTCTTCGAGCGTGACTAGCCCCAAATGCGAGCCCGCCAACTCGAGCACTAAGGCCACATCAAGCGGTTTCACAAACCGCATATCAGCAACAGTCAGGTTTAAGGCCTCGGCGGCTTTAATCGCAGCGGGCAACAAGGTGCCAAACACCAAAACTGCGATATTTTTACCTTGCCGACGTACAAGCCCGCGCCCAACTTCAACCGTGGCCAGATCAGTTTGCGGCACAGCACCCGCCCCCGCTCCGCGCGGATAACGCACCGCTGCTGGGCCCGGATGTTGGTAACAGGTTGACAGCAGCAGCCGCAATTCGCTTTCATCAGAGGGCGTTGCCACCACCATATTCGGGATGCAGCGAACAAAGGCAATGTCATAGTTACCCGCGTGGGTGGCACCATCAGCGCCTACCAGACCAGCACGGTCGAGCGCAAAAGTCACATCGAGATTTTGCAGCGCAACATCATGAATCAACTGGTCATAGCCGCGTTGCAAAAAGGTCGAATAAATCGCCACCACTGGTTTTTGGCCTTCACAGGCCAGGCCAGCGGCAAAGGTCACCGCATGCTGCTCGGCAATCCCCACGTCAAAATAACGCTTAGGAAAGCGGCGCTCAAATTCAACCATGCCACTGCCCTCACGCATCGCAGGGGTAATCCCAACCAGACGCTGATCTTGGGCGGCGATGTCACACAACCAAGTGCCAAACACCTGCGTAAAAGTCGTTTTTGGGATTGCTGTGGGCTTTTGAATCCCGACTGCAGGATCGAACTTGCCGGGCCCGTGATACAGCACGGGATCAGCCTCGGCGAGCTTGTAGCCCTGACCCTTTTTGGTGACCACATGCAAAAACTGTGGCCCTTTCAGCGCACGCATGTTTTGCAAGGTTGGAATCAACGAATCAAGATCATGCCCGTCGATCGGCCCAACATAATTGAAGCCCATCTCTTCAAATAACGTCGCTGGGGTGACCATGCCTTTGGCATGCTCTTCAAAGCGGCGTGCCAACTCAAGCACTGGCGGGATATGTTGTAAAACAGAGCGCCCAACGTTTTTGGCCGCCGCATAAAACTGCCCCGACATTAAACGCGCAAGATATCGATTCAGCGCGCCGACCGGTGGCGAAATCGACATATCGTTGTCGTTAAGGATCACCAACAAATTGATGTCGGGCGTGACGCCGGCATTATTCATCGCTTCAAAAGCCATACCGGCAGACATCGAGCCATCGCCAATCACCGCAATGTGCTGACGCGACACCCCCGCATTACGCGAGGCGACCGCCATCCCTAGCGCAGCAGAAATCGAGGTAGAAGAATGTGCCGTCCCAAAAGCATCGTATTCAGATTCGCTGCGCTTTGGGAAACCAGACATGCCACCAAACTGCCTCAGCGTAGTCATGCCCGCTTTGCGTCCGGTCAAAATTTTGTGCGGATAAGACTGATGACCCACATCCCAAATGATACGGTCGTGGGGGGTGTCATAGACATAGTGAAGCGCGACGGTGAGTTCGACCGTACCCAGATTTGACGACAGATGCCCGCCCGTACGCGACACAGAGTCAAGCACAAAGGCGCGCAGCTGATCTGCCAACTTTCGCAGCTCGCGCTTATCAAGCGGCTTCAAGTCGGCAGGAGAATGAATACGGTCAAGCAAATCGGTTGGCATAAGTCTCAAAACTTCTACAAAAAATCATCGCAAACAAACAATCATCGAAAACACTTTAAGAATCGAAATCATTTCAATGATCGCGTAAAACAATAAAATCGGCTAACCCTGCTAACAATACGGCAGAATCACCTAAGGGGTTTAAGGCGGTCAACGCACGCTGATGCAATTCGCCCGCAAAAGCGCGGGCTTGCTCCAAGCCCATCAGTGTGACATAAGTCGGCTTATTGGCCGCCGCGTCTTTTCCGGGAGTTTTACCCAATTGAGAACTATCAGCGGTGACATCAAGCACGTCGTCAATCACCTGAAAGGCTAGACCCATCGCCGCCGAATAGGCGTCAAGTGCCATGCGCTGCTGCGCATTCGCACCGCCCGCCAACCCGCCCAACGATACGCTTGCCGCAAGCAAAGCCCCGGTTTTCAAAACATGCATTTGTTGCAAAGCTTGCTGAGTCAGTGCTTTACCAACGCTTTCTAAATCGATCGCTTGCCCGCCGGCCATGCCTAAACTCCCGGCGGCTTGGGCCAAATCGCGAATCGCCTGAACGATGAGCGGTGGCGCGATTGGCATTTGTGCCAGCAAATCAAACGCCAGCGGCTGCAAGGCGTCGCCCGCCAGCAACGCCGTGGCTTCGTCAAACTGTACATGCACGGTGGGGCGACCACGCCGCAAGACGTCGTCATCCATGCAAGGCAAATCATCGTGCACTAACGAGTAGGCATGCACCAGTTCAACGGCCGCCGCCGCAAGATCTTGCGCCGACGCGCGTTCGGCGTCTGGCTGTGTGGATAGTACGGGCCGGCAGGCATGCGCCGCCGCAAATACAAGTGCTGCACGCACCCGTTTACCACCGCCCAGCACTGAGTAACGCATGGCCCGGTGCAAACGCGCTGGCACGGCATCTTCGTGCGGCAAAACCCGAGCCAACACTTGCTCAACATGTTGCGCACGCTCAGACAGCCAGACAGAGAAGTCAACGACAGACCCACTCATGACGCGTCGGAATCCAGACCTTCAAAGGGGCGCAGCATGCCAGCCTCGAGGACTTTGACTTGTTGCTCGGCTTGCGCCAGCTTTTGCTGGCACAGTCGGGTCAGGGCCACACCACGGGCGTAGGCAGCCAACGACTGCTCAAGCGCAAGTGAACCGGACTCCATGGTGGCCACCAACGCCTCGAGTTCAGCCAACGCTGTCTCGAAATCTTCAGGCAAGCTAGGATCAAGCTCAGCAGGGGCTTCACCTAGTGTTGTCGATGTTTTATTAGCCTTGGTCAAGCGATACTCCGAAGACGGGGTTGGCGTCTAAATTAAATACAAACAGATGTAAACCCTGATTGTACGAGATGATCTAGGCTCAACACCTTGAGGTACAATGGTTTTTTAAGGTTAATCGGTTAAATCGGTTTTCTTCACGCCAGAACGGTACTGTCCGTCCTGGCTTTTTTATCGGTGCAGAGGGAATCATGACCGACATTGGTCGGATGGCGCACTTGTCGCCCGCTCGTACCCAGCTTGCTGTCGACACATATTTTGACCAAGCCCGCTTTGAGCGCGAGCAGAAAAGTATTTTTGAACAGTTTTCGCGTTACGTTGGGCACCAAAAAAGCGTCCCACAACCCGGAGACTGGCGTAGCCTATCGCACGAAAATAACGGTCGAATCTTGGTGCGTGGCCAAGGTGGCATCGAACTGCTCTCTAACGTTTGCCGCCACCGCCAAGCGTTAATGCTAGGTGGCGAAACGGGCAATGTCTCAGGCCATCGCAATACCCAAGGCAACCTTAGAGATACTGGCGGCAACATTGTGTGCCCGCTTCATCGCTGGACATACGATAAGCAAGGTCAATTACTGGGCGCGCCGCATTTTGACAATACACCGTGTCTGAACCTCGAGCGCTTTGCGCTCAAAGACTGTCACGGCTTACTCTTTGAAGGCCCGCGCGACCCCTTGGCCGAAATCGGAAAATTGTTCAAGCGACCAGAATTTGATTTTTCAGACTACGTGCTTGATCACATTGAAGTACACCAGTGCAACTACAACTGGAAAACCTTCATCGAGGTTTACCTCGAAGACTATCACGTCGCGCCTTTTCATCCAGGCTTGGGCCACTTTGTCACATGTGATGATTTGTCCTGGGAGTTCACTGAACACTACAGCATGCAGCGCGTAGGTGTACATCGTGCTTTGTCGCAGCCAGGTTCGCCAGCCTATAAAGTTTGGCACGATAAGCTGTTGGCCTTTCGCGGCGGCCGAGCACCTGATTTCGGTGCGGTCTGGGTGACGTATTTTCCGACACACATGATCGAGCTCTATCCTCATGTTGCCGTCCTGTCAACGCTTTACCCAAAGTCGCCCACTGAAACGGTCAACATCGTCGAGTTTTACTACCCCGAAGAAATCGCGTTGTTCGAGCGCGAATTTGTCGAGGCACAACGCGAGGCCTACATGGAAACCGCGGTCGAAGATGACGAAATCGCCGAGCGCATGGATGCCGGGCGTGCCGCATTGCTGGCTCGGGGCACCTCAGAAATCGGGCCCTATCAGTCACCCATGGAAGACGGCATGCAGCATTTTCATGAGTGGTATCGCAAAGCCATGAACGAAACTGAGAACTTTTAACTGGTTTGCTTGTCGAAGTTGGGTGGCTGCTTGAACAACCGGTAACTACCAAAATGGATGCGAGTACCACCAACCCGAGCGTAAATCCTAATAACCCGTTCAATCAGCACTCGATATTATTGGGTGTTTTATTCTAACGATCATTGATGCTTTGCATCGTGTCCCAGTCGCGTTTGCTTCAACGATGTTTAGCTCACGATTTTTTTGGCGGCGAAAGCCTTTTCAATTTTTGACATCCTAAAAAACATGAAACGAATTATTCTTTTTGTGCTGACTAACCTGGCGGTCATGCTGGTACTGAGTGCCACACTGAGCATCTTGGGCGTCAATCGCTTTCTGACAGACCAAGGGCTCAATGTTCAGATGCTGTTAGTGTTTTCAGTGATTGTTGGCTTCACAGGCGCGATATTTTCGCTCTTAATCAGCAAGTGGATGGCCAAACGGAGTACCGGCGCAAGGGTGATTGACCCGCAAGCACCGAACGGCGCGAAAGAGCAGTGGCTCGTCGACACCGTTCATCAAATTGCTGATCGCGCCGGCATTGGCCGCCCTGAAGTGGCGATCTACGAAGGAGAGCCCAACGCTTTTGCGACGGGTGCCTTTCGCAACGACTCGCTTGTGGCCGTCTCAACGGGCTTGCTCGACAGCATGACCGAAGAAGAAGTCACTGCGGTGTTGGCACACGAAGTGGCTCACATCGCCAACGGCGACATGATTACCTTGACCTTGATTCAAGGTGTGGTCAATACCTTTGTTGTATTTTTGGCTCGCGTCGTCGGTTACTTTGTTGACCGCGTGATTCTTAAAAACGATAAAGGGACTGGGATTGGCTACTACGTAACCGTTATTGTTTGCGAAATCGCCTTCGGCATTGCAGCCAGCCTGATCGTCGCGTGGTTTTCACGGCAGCGCGAATATCGCGCAGATGCGGGTTCAGCGTCGTTACTCAGCTCACGCGAACCGATGATTCGTGCACTTGCGCGTCTCGGTGGCATCACCCCAGGGGTCTTGCCCAAAAGCTTTGAAGCTTCGGGCATCAGTGGCGGGGGCGGGATTAGCGCTATGTTTGCGACGCACCCGCCCATCAATGCGCGTATCAATGCTTTGCAAAATTTACGTGTAAATTAATAGCGACCGAATAATATCTTGTTGAACGGCCCCACCTGTGGGGCCGTTCTTTTTGTTTCGCAAAACTTGTTATTTTCTAATCCGAAATACACTCGCAGGCGTCCGCCTTGGCGCTGTTTTTTGTACCGCCCCACCCGTGTCACTTTCTAGCGAGACCGGCGTTATGGGCTCAGTGTGCTTGCTCCCAATTGGGTCCCACGCCAACTTCAGCAACAAGTGGCACGCGCAGGCTTGCCACATCACACATCAAAGCAGGCAAGTTGTCTTTAATGCGGTCGATTTCAGGCACGGGCACATCCAACACCAGTTCATCGTGCACCTGCATGACCATTTTGGTTTGTAGTTTTTCGTGTGCAAGCCAGTCTTGCACCGCCACCATGGCGAGCTTGATCAAATCGGCTGCGGTGCCTTGCATGGGTGCGTTGATCGCCGCACGCTCAGCACCCGCACGACGGGCTCCGGCGGCGTTGATATCGGCTAACCATAAACGTCGGCCAAACACCGTCTCAACGTAGCCTTGTGCATGGGCCAAGGCTCGGGTCTCTGCCATGTACTGTGCCACGCCTGGGTAGCGCGTGAAATAACGATCGATATACGATTGTGCCGCATCGCGGGTGATCCCGAGATTACTTGCCAGCCCAAACGCGCCCATTCCGTAAATCAAGCCAAAGTTAATCGCCTTGGCTGCACGGCGCTGGTCTGATGACACCTCTTGCAAGTTCACGCCAAACACTTCAGAGGCGGTTGCCTTATGGATGTCTTCGCCCGCCGCAAAAGCTCGTTGCAAGTTTGCATCGTTTGAGACGTGCGCCATGACTCGTAATTCGATTTGCGAATAGTCAGCAGAAATAATGACGCCATTTGTCGCAATGAAGGCCTCGCGCACGCGGCGCCCTGCCTCAGACCGCACGGGTATATTTTGTAGATTGGGCTCAGATGACGCTAGGCGCCCAGTAATCACAGCAGCCTGGGCGTAATGCGTATGAACGCGCCCAGTTGCTGCATTCACCATTTTGGGTAGTTTGTCGGTGTAGGTGGATTTCAGCTTTGCCAGGCCGCGATACTCAAGCAAGACCTGAGGCAAGGGATAGTCTTCAGCCAACTTAGTGAGCACGTCTTCGTCGGTCGAGGGTGCGCCGCCCGGTGTTTTTCGCACCACCGGCAACTGCATTTTTGTAAACAGGATTTCGCCCAACTGCTTAGGCGAATTTAAATTAAAAGGCTGTTCAGCGATCGTATAGGCCCGTTGTTCGAGGGTTAACAGTTCTTGCCCAATCACATGGCTTTGCCGGCCAAGTTCAGCCGAATCAATCATGACGCCGTTACATTCAATTTCAAACAGCACGCGGGACACCAAGATTTCAAGCTGATAGATATACTCAAGCGAGGCAAGTGCCCTCACCTCTGGTCGCAACACCTGATGCACCCGTAACGTGAAATCGGCGTCTTCGCAGGCGTAGTGGGTGGCGCGCTCGAGGTCGACCTCATCAAAGCCGATTTGATGCACACCCTTACCGCATAATTGTTCGTACGAGGTGCCCTTGATGCCTAAGCGGCGCAGACAAAGATCCTCTAGTCCAACACCACGATGTGATTCGAGTACATAGGCTTGCAGCATGGTGTCGTCAGCGACACCGCGCAGGTCGATACCCTCATTTGCAAACACATGGGTGTCGTATTTAGCGTGATGCAAGAGCTTAGTCGGCCGCGGATCTTCAAGCCAGGCTTTCATGCGGGTCAACACTTCGGCGCGTGGCAATTGCCCTTGCGCATCAGCGCCGCGGTGCGCCACCGGAATATAACAAGCCACACCGGGTTCAACCGAGAGCGAAATGCCCACTAGCCGTGCCTGCATGGCGTCTAGCGCGGTGGTCTCAGTGTCTAAGGCTACGCAAGATGCCCCCGACACGCGAGCCAGCCATTCATCAAGCATCGCCCAGTCTGTGACCATTTGGTACTGCGTCTGTTCGGGTGCCGCCGGGCGAGCGATCTCTGTTGCGACGCGTGCATCACCCGCAGGGACTCGGGTCGGTTCGCCGGTTAACTCACGCAACCACGACTTGAAGCCGTAGCGTTCAAACAAACCCGTGAGGGTGTCTTTATCGTGTGGCTTTGGTGCAAGAGTTTCTATTTCAGGCACCTCTGCCTGCAACTCGCAGTCGG
Organism: Alcaligenaceae bacterium; assembly: GCA_947378965.1. Classification (GTDB taxonomy): domain Bacteria; phylum Pseudomonadota; class Gammaproteobacteria; order Burkholderiales; family Burkholderiaceae_B; genus Zwartia. The sequence goes on from CANCMG010000048.1 coordinate 23,823, forward strand.
TTTTAATGGTTAAGAGTTCACGGGTTAAGGTGAACTGACCAATGGCTGCTCGTAAATTTTCACCAGCAACACCTTTGACCTCGGCCGCACGCTCAACCAACGCCTCAATCGAGCCAAACTCGTCAATCCATTTCGCAGCAGTCTTGGGCCCTACCTTTTGTACCCCAGGCACGTTATCAACGGTGTCGCCCACTAACATCAGATAGTCAACAATTCGATTAGGCGCCACGCCAAACTTGCGCATCACCCCTTCTGGGTTGAGTTCTTCGTTTGACATCGTATTGACCAGCGTGATGTGGCTGGTGACCAACTGGGCCAAATCCTTGTCACCGGTTGAAATCACTGTGTGGATGTCTTGCTGTTGCGCCCACTGTGCGAGTGTGCCGATGACATCGTCGGCTTCGACACCAGGCACACTGAGCACGCTCCAGCCCATTGCACGGATGGCTGCATGAATCGGTTCAATCTGGCTGGCGAGCTCTTCGGGCATCGACGGGCGATGTGATTTATAGTCAGGGTATAAATCATCGCGAAACGTTTTGCCACGCGCATCAAACACGCAGGCGGCGTATTGCGCAGGGTAGTCAAGCAAGATCCTGCGCATCATGTTGACCACGCCATAAATGGCACCCGTGGGCTCGCCTTGAGTATTACGCAAATCCGGCATCGCATGAAAAGCGCGATACAGATAACTTGATCCATCGACGAGCAACAAGGTTTTTTTCATGGGCCACAAAAAAGAAGAGATTTCGCTGATTCAGCAGCAAACAACCCAAATTATGTCAGAGATGGTGCTCGCCGCCGAGACTCTGGCCAATATTGGGCCAGCAATCAGCTTATTTGGCAGTGCTCGTATTAAACCTGAGTCTGAGCATTATCAAAAAAGCGAAAAAATCGCGCAACTGTTAGCGAAAGCTGGCTTTAGCGTCATTGCCGGTGGCGGGCCCGGCATTATGGAGGCCGCAAACAAAGGGGCCTTTGAGGCCGGTGGCACCAGTATCGGGCTACACATCAAATTGCGCCACGAAGCTCAAGCGAATCCATTTTTGAGCATTGAATTACCGTTTCAGCACTTTGTATCGCGCAAAGCGACCTTTTTTATGCACAGCCTGGCCTATGTGGTGCTGCCAGGTGGCTTTGGCACACTTGATGAGCTGTTTGAGGCACTTACGTTGATGCAGACCGGAAAAGTGCCCGTTGGCCCGGTGATCTTGGTTGGATCGGCTTTTTGGGGTGGGTTGATGAGCTGGATTGAAGAACAGCTAACCGGCAATAGCTTAATCAACAACATCGATCCCAACATCTTTTTTATTGCAGACGAACCTGAAGACGTTGTCGCTCATCTTCTTGATTTTTACAAAGAGCACCCAGAGATTCTTAAACTGCAACCAAATCGCGCGGTTTGAGCAGACAATACAAAGCAGCTTGCTTGGGCTGGGACTACAGCAGGTTGTGCCTGAGCTGGAACTACAGCAGATTGCCTGAGTTGCGACTACAGCACAGCGTCTGAACTGGGAATACAGAGCAGGATCTGAGCTGAGAATACAGCACGCGGTCTAAAAAAACGCGCTCAATCGAGCGCGTTTTTTATTCTCGGCATAGTGAGTGCCGTTCGTATCAGCGAGCCTTACGCGTCAGAACGTGACATCCGCTTGCGCTCGTTCTCTGTGAGGTAGCGTTTGCGAATACGAATACTCTTTGGTGTCACTTCAACCAATTCATCATCGCTAATAAACTCAACAGCGTACTCAAGATTGCAGTCGACTGGGGTGACTAAGCGCACGGCCTCGTCAGTACCCGATGAACGCACGTTGGTGAGTTGTTTGCCACGGATCGGATTCACCACCAAATCGTTATCGCGGCTATGGATACCAATGACCATGCCTTCGTAGACTGGATCATTGTGCGACACAAACATACGACCACGATCCTGAAGCTTCCAGATTGAATAGGCAACTGCCTCGCCGTCGTACTGGCTAATCAAGACGCCGTTATGACGCTCACCAAGCAAGCCGTCTTTAACTGGACCATAAGCATCAAAGGTGTGGCTCATTAAGCCGTTACCGCGAGTCATGGTCATGAACTCGCCCTGAAAACCAATCAAACCGCGCGCTGGCACGCGGTACTCAAGGCGGGTACGACCTTTACCATCGCTGACCATGTCAAGCAGCTCGGCCTTACGACGGCCGAGTTCTTCCATCACAACGCCTTGGGTATTGTCTTCAAGGTCAATCGTCAAGTTTTCGTAGGGTTCAGTCTTGACACCGTTTTCTTCATGAAACACCACGCGTGGGCGTGACACGGCCATTTCATAGCCCTCACGTCGCATCGTTTCAATCAAAATCGTCAGATGCAACTCACCACGGCCAGACACCTCAAACACGGTGTCATCATCGGTTTCTTTGAAACGCAAGGCCATGTTGGATTTAATTTCGCGCTCAAGACGCTCGCGCAACTGACGGCTGGTGACAAACTTGCCTTCACGACCAGCCAAGGGGCTGGTGTTGACCATAAAGTTCATGGTGAGCGTTGGCTCGTCAATCTTTAACAGAGGCAAGCCGACCGGGCTATCAGGCGAACAAAGCGTCGTGCCGATCGCGATATCTTCGATACCGTTCATGAGCACAATATCGCCAGCAATCGCGCTGTCTACCACTTCTCGCTCAAGGCCTTTAAATTTAAGGACTTGATTGACACGACCTTTGAATGGCACGCCATCAGGCCCATTCAGGCAGACTACATCCATGCCAGTCTTAATGCGACCTTGACGAATACGCCCAATCCCGATCTTGCCAACATAGGTGCTGTAGTCGATTGACGAGATTTGAAACTGCAACGGCGCATCAGGATCGTCGTCACGCATCGGTACATACTTCAAGATCGAATCAAACAGTGGGCGCATATCGCCGTCGCGCACATCGGGGCTCATGCCAGAAAAACCATTTAAGCCAGACGCGTACACCACCGGAAAATCAAGCTGCTCTTCAGTGGCGCCCAATTTGTCAAACAACTCAAACGTCGCATTAATCACGTAATCAATACGAGCTCCGGGACGATCAACTTTATTGACAACGACAATTGGCTTTAAGCCTAAGGCCAGTGCTTTTTTAGTCACAAAACGTGTTTGGGGCATTGGGCCCTCAACCGCGTCGACCAACAACAAGACGCCATCAACCATCGAGAGCACGCGCTCAACTTCACCACCAAAGTCAGCGTGGCCGGGGGTGTCGACAATATTGATATGTGTACCGTCATACTCAACCGCACAGTTCTTTGAAAGAATCGTGATGCCACGCTCTTTTTCAAGATCGTTTGAATCCATGACGCGTTCGGTCATTTTTTCGTTTGATCGAAAAGTGCCCGACTGACGCAGAAGTTGGTCAACCAATGTTGTTTTGCCGTGGTCAACGTGGGCGATGATGGCAACGTTACGCAATGCGCGTGACATACAAATCCTTTAATGAGCCTGCACAGGCTCAATGCCTGCCGGTAAATCGTGAATAGAACCGGGTGTAACCACACTCGGCGAAACTGCGGTTTTTGCTGCCGGAACAAGCCCAGCAGGTAAATCACTCATGGCAATCAAATGCGACTCAGGGTTGGCCATCGTTTGCAGGACTTCAAGCTCAACGGCATCTTGAAGTAAAAATGGCCCCACCTGCGTTCGTCTAAGCGCTGACAAATGCCCATAACAACCTAGCGCCCGACCAATATCTTGCGCAAGCGTGCGGATGTAGGTGCCTTTCGTGCAATGCACCTGAATTTGCGCCGACAGCGGCGAGAATGCTAGCAGATCAATGTTACGAATCGTAATTTCACGTGGTTCGCGTTCTAGCACGATGCCTTGGCGTGCGTACTCGTACAGAGGCTTACCATCGCGCTTGAGCGCAGAGATCATTGGCGGGATCTGCAGTTGGGTACCCAAAAACGTCTGCAAGACCGCTACTAAGGCCTCTTGGGTGATCCCGGCAAAACCATCAGCCGCCTGGTTCACCACAACTCCGGTTAAATCACCTGAGTCGGTCTCTTGACCAAATGCGATCGTTGCCAGGTAACCCTTATCGGCGCTTAACATCGCACCAGAAATCTTTGTTGCACGCCCCATACAGCACACCAGCAAACCGGTTGCAAACGGATCAAGCGTGCCCGTGTGCCCCGCCTTTTGGGCGTCAAGCGCTCGTTTGGCGCGCTGCAAGGCATGATTACTAGACAAACCAACCGGTTTATCTAGCAACAAGACTCCATCGAGCACACGCCCGTGTCGTTTAGCCATCGTCAGATTCCAAAATAAGACGATAGCCTTACGGCTTGTCTTCAGGCTCGTCAGGGACACCCGCGTACTGACCAGGCATATTCGCCAGATCAATCAGCGCTGACATCGCAATGCCACGCTTAAGCTGAGGGTCGTGAAAAAATCGCAAATTCGGCACAGTATGGATATGCAACAGCTTATACAGCTGCGAATAAAACCAACCGGCCTTTTCATTTAAGAGCTTGGCAGCCACTTCGGGCTCGGCACCTAGCACTGTGAAATAAACTTTTGCGTGAGCGTAATCAGCTGTCAACTCAATGCCAGACAGCGTAATCAAACCCGCGCGACTCATATCGATTTCGCGCTGAATAATGATTGCCAGATCTTTTTGAATCTGATCAGCGAGGCGTAGATTACGACCCGGTGCGGTTTTCTGTTTATGACGTGTCATTCAGGCATCAAAGTGAACGAGCCACTTCTCTGATCTCAAAGATCTCGAGCTGGTCACCGACCTGAAGGTCGTTGTTGCCACGCAAGGTAATCCCGCAATCAAAACCCGACTTAACCTCTTTGGCGTCGTCTTTAAACCGACGTAAAGAATCAAGCCAGCCAGTCCAATGCACAACGTTGTTACGTAACAAACGCACTTGCGAGTCGCGACGTACTACGCCATCCACAACCATACAACCGGCCACTGTACCGATGCGAGAGATGGTATACACCTCGCGAATATCGACCAAGCCGATGATTTCTTCGCGTTTTTCTGGTGCCAACATGCCCGACATCGCAGACTTGATCTCGTCGACCGCGTCATAAATGATGTTGTAGTAACGGATATCAACGCCGTTTGATTCTGCAAGCTTTTTAGTGCTTGCGTCGGCACGTACGTTAAAGCCAATCAGCACAGCGCCCGAAGCAATCGCCAAGTTCACATCGCTTTCAGAGATGCTACCCACCGCGGCATGAACCACTTGGACACGCACTTCGTCGGTAGAGAGTTTGACCAGCGACGTGACGAGGGCTTCTTGCGAACCTTGCACATCGGTCTTGACAATGAGCGACAAGTTCTGGGAACCCTCGGCCGCGTTGTCAAACATAGACTCGAGCTTGGCTGCTTGCTGGCGCGCCAGTTTGACATCACGAAACTTACCTTGACGAAACAGTGCGATCTCACGGGCGCGACGCTCGTCGGCCAAAGTCATGAGTTCGTCACCCGCAACAGGCACCTCTGTGAGACCTTGAATTTCGACTGGCATCGAAGGGCCTGCCGACTGAATGGGTTTACCATTTTCGTCTAGCATGGCACGCACACGACCATAGCTTGAACCGGCTAGCACCACATCACCGCGCCGCAGCGTGCCACTTTGCACCAGAATTGTTGCAACAGGACCACGGCCTTTATCCAGGCGCGCTTCAATGACAAGCCCTTTTGCAGGAGCTTCAATCGCGGCTTTCAGTTCAAGCACTTCGGCCTGCAGCAACACGTTTTCTAACAAATCGTCGATGCCTTGCCCAGTTTTTGCGGACACCGAAATGAAAGGTACATCACCACCATATTCTTCAGGCACAACTTGCTCAACGACGAGTTCTTGCTTGACACGCTCGGCGTTGGCTTCGGGTTTGTCAATTTTATTGACAGCCACCACCAAGGGCACGCCAGCTGCCTTGGCATGATGAATGGCTTCTTTTGTTTGTGGCATCACACCATCATCAGCAGCAACCACCAAAATCACAATATCAGTTGCCTTGGCACCACGGGCACGCATTGCAGTAAAGGCTTCGTGGCCCGGAGTGTCTAAGAAAGTCACCATACCGCGCTCGGTTTGCACGTGATAAGCACCGATGTGCTGAGTAATACCACCGGCCTCGCCCGAGGCCACTTTGGCACGGCGAATGTAATCGAGTAAGGACGTTTTACCGTGGTCAACGTGTCCCATCACGGTCACGACTGGAGCCCGAGGCGACAGGACCACATCGGCGTGTGGCGCATCTTCATCGAGGAAAGCCTCGGGATCATCTAATTTAGCGGCAATGGCGTTGTGGCCAAGCTCTTGCACCACGATCATGGCGGTTTCTTGATCAAGCACTTGATTGATCGTTACCATTTGTCCGAGCTGCATCAGGTGCTTAATGACCTCACCGGCTTTAACAGACATTTTGTGTGCCAGATCAGCCACGCTGATGGTTTCGGGCACGTGAATTTCACGCGCGATAAATTCGATTGGCGCTGGTTCGCGTTGCTCTTGAGCCTGGTTATTTGCACCCCGACCACCTTTTTTACCACCCGACTTACTTTTACCGCCGGCACGCCAGCCATCACGGCCCGGCGCTGCAGGAGCATCGCGCTTTTCGGGCGGCTTCTTGCGAGAAGCATCATCAGACCAAGTCGAAGCAATTTGCCCAGACTTCAGGACTTTTTTACCTGCGGCATCAGTGGTTTCTTTTTTAGCGGGCTTCGCGGGCGCGCTAGCAGGCTTATGTATCGTGCCCGATAAAGCGGCTGGATCTGGTTCTGGCGGCTTAACAACAGCTTTGCGCGGCCGGTTCAGCATCTCACGCAAAGCAGCTGCCTCGGCTTCTGAGGCGCGACGGGCTTCGTCACGTACGGCACCCTCAACAACCACATGTGCAGGCGCGATTGCCCGACCACGCATGGGTTTAAATACCTTTGGCGCAGCTGCTGCTACTGGCAGCTGAACGCTAGCGCTTGCACCATTCGCTGGGGCCTCAGGCGTCTGTGCAGCTGCGGTAACTGCTGGGGCAGGTGTTTCAGGTGCTGCCGCAACTGAGGCTGCCGGCTGAGAATCGGGCGCAGTCACGGGTGGAACAGGCTCAGCCGCTGCGACGGGGCTTGCCTCAGCACCTGCGACTGGCACTGTTTCAACTTCAGGCGCTGGCTGAGCTTGCACCTCAGAACTGACAGGCTCAGGAGTCGCCTCTGCTTGAGGCTCAGTCGACGCGGCGGCTTGGCCCTCTGCTGCAGCAGACACGGCCTCGGGCATCTGGACTTCAGGCACTTGAACATCAGGCGCTTGTAGATCAGGCGCCTGCACTTCAGGAGTTGGCTGCGACGCCAACGGTTCAGTCTGCGCTGCTACCGCCTCAGACGTTGCCGGCATGGCGCTTGCTGCAGGTGCAGAAACCGGTTCTAACACTGGGGCTGCAACCTCTGCGCCTTCGGCAGCTGGGGCTTCGCCAATCTCAGTCGCGTCACGCTTAACGAAGGTACGCTTTTTACGGACTTCAACTTGAATCGTACGCGAGCGTCCAGCCCCATCGGCCTGACGAATCTCAGACGTCTTGCGGCGCGTCAACGTGATCTTAGTGCCTTCGGTTGCACCGTGCGAACGACGCAAGGATTCGAGCAATTTGGCCTTGTCGCTTTCAGTGACACTGGCATCCACCGAAGTTAGGTTCACACCTGCTTCACGCAGTTGTTCTAACAACACGTTGGATGGCATTTTCAGTTCAATGGCGAACTGGGCGACTGTGATACTCGACATTAGGCTCTCTCTTACCTTTTTACAGCGTTACAACTTCAAGCG
>CANCMG010000049.1 GCA_947378965.1 Alcaligenaceae bacterium
ATCGGAAGATTCGCATTCACCACTAACAAGTGCGGTGCATTCGCAATCAAGGCAATCATTGAAAAATCTTTTTGAAAGTCGTACGGAAGACTTTTCATGATCACCTGATTGATCACGCCCGTGCTCGCGGTGCTAAACAAAATCGTGTACCCGTTAGGTTCGGCGCGCGCGGCGTTTTGGGTGCCGATAATGCCAGCCGCTCCACTCACATTTTCGACAATGACGGGTTGGCCAGCCAGTTTCGCTAGTTGTTGCGCATACAGCCTCGCCACGATATCTGTCGGGCCACCTGCCGGAAAAGGCACAATCAGTTGTAGCTGACGACTGGGGTAGGGGGCTTGGGCGAAGGCACCAGGTGCCAAAGCGCCACACGCTAGAAAAAACGCAACGATCGTGCGGAGGATTTTGAAATATTGCATGTTCTACAGATATTTTAGTGAAAGGATGTGATGCAGGAGTCACAAAGAATGGTGGTTTGTACACACTCCTTTTAGGTGAAGGCTTTGACGCAAGCGTTGTCAATCATGTGATTTTGTACACCACCCTTTTAGGTGAAGGCTTTGACGCAAGAGTCGTAAAGAATCCGAGTTTGTATGAAGCCCCCTGAGTGCAGGCTATCGGCCAAGCGATCAAAGCCTGCTCTAGACATCTCGGGGTTTGTCGCCCAAACTTGGTTTTGCAGGTAACGCTCGATTGCGCTGGTCAATACATCAAGCTCAAGCTGCGCAAAATATGGCTGCACGATGTGGGCAATATCCCGCGCAGAGTGAGAGTGCAGCCATGTTTGTAATATGCCCAGTACCTCATTGAGCCGCGCAAACTCGGCCCGTTTTTTGGCGAAACCCTCTTGCGAACAAATGAACGTGGTGTACACAGTCGGGCCGCGACCGTGAGCCGCGTAAAGAATGTGCTGTCGACCTGACTTCAGAACCTCACTGACAAAGGGCTCAAAGAGCTGAATGACATCGATGTCTTGTGTATGAAGCGCGTGAATTTGTTCGGCCATCGTCCAGTCGCGTTTAAGCCGACCACTGCGCTCGAGTTGCTCGATATTTAGCCCCACCGCTCTGAGATCAGCCTGTAAGCACAGCCAAGGGGTCGGAACTTCAGAGACCAAGCTTAAGCGTAAATGTGCCAGGTCTTTTAGTGAGAAACTCTTTTGAGAACCCACTAAAAAAAATGGATCCCGTGCAACGACTTCGCCAAAGCACAGCAGCGAAGAGCCATCTGCAGGGCATGTGTCATGGTCTTTCATGACGCGCATGGGTCCGCCCCAGGTCAAATCGACCGAGCCGTCTTTGACTTGGTCGATCGCCCCACCCGGGCTGCCCGGCGCTAGCCACTCAATGTGCAGGCCTGCCTGTTCGGCAAGCCTTAACTCTTTCAGCAAATAGAAGGGCGTATAAAAAACGGCTCTGAAGTTTTCAGCGAGCGTTAGTTGCATTGCCTGTCGCTACTGAGCACGTTCAGTCTTTCATCCCAGTAATCGAAGCGACCATGGAGCGTGGATCACGTTGAGGCCAGCGACCACTGCTGGCGTGCTGCAAGAACTGCTCAAGAGTGTGATTAAACTCGTTGGGCATCTCGATGTTCATGGTGTGTCCACAGTTAGGCAAAATCGCTAACGCCGCAGAGGGGATGGTTTCTTTCAGCATCAGCCCAGGTTTTAAACAAGGCCAGTCTTCGTCGCCGTTAAAAATCAAGGTTGGCACTGTTAGTTTTTGCAGCTGATCTTTTAAGTTGTACAGCGAAGGCCGTTCGCGTTGAACCCCTAACTGCGTGTTGGCAGAGCCCAGCGCCGAGTGACCATAAAACTGTTCAATAAACTCGGCAAAGCCGCGTGGGTCGGCACGCTCAAACGACAAGCGGGTAGGGCCAAAGGCATACTTGTCGACAAAAGCTTTCATGCCCTGTTCGAGTAGCATCTTGGCGCTTGCCTCAGCCTCTTTGCGAAATTGCTCGCCCTGTTCAAGTTCGGCGCCATAGCCGCAACCCGCCACCACTAACGATAGGGCACGGTCAGGGTGCTGTAAACCAAAATGCAGGGTCGCAAAGCCTCCCATCGACAAACCAACGATATGGGCTTTTTTGATCTTTAAGTGATCCATCACGGCAACGATATCGGCCACGGCGCGGTTTTGCGAATATGACGACACATCAGGCGGCACCGAAGACGGCGGATAGCCGCGCGCGTTGTAGGTGACGCATTGATAACGCCGCGCAAAATGCCGAATCTGCGGCTCCCAGCTTTCTTTGTGCCCAGCAAACTCATGAACAAAAATAATTGGGTCGCCAGAGCCAGTGGTTTCGTAGCAAAGGTCAACGCCATCGTTGGTGCGTGCGGTCAGCATAGTGGGGGTTCTCCGTAGTGATTGTTCAAGCTTTGCACGCAAGCTCAGCGCAGTCAAGAGATCTTGTTGGTTTGACGTTCGCTGTGCCCCCGAGAGAGATGGCTTTTCGCTTAGTTTCGATCAGGCGTCAAAGCGTTCGACCAATCTCTTAAAGCTTTTGATCACCCATTGAAATCTTTCAATAACCCTTCAGAGGCTTTCAGTCGCCCTTCACAAAGCCCTTCGACCCACCTGCTAAGGCTTTCAATCGACCACCAAACGTTTTTGAGCAACCTTCGAAGCAAGCTTCGACGCCGGAGTGAATGCACCAATTTCGGGCATAATGCCTACACATAACAAATAATATCGCATGACAAAAGGAGGCTAGACATGTCTTTGTCTTGGATGGGATTAACAGAGCTCGCGGGTCTGCTGAAAGCCGGCAAACTTTCCTCGGTCGAACTGACCCAGCATTTGCTGCAGCGCATCAGTCAAGCAGACTCGACCCTGCATGCGTTCACCGAGGTCTATGCAGATCAAGCCGTTGCCCTCGCGCGCGCCGCCGATCAGGCTCGTACCTCAGGCCTACCCTTAGGGGTCTTGCATGGCCTGCCGGTGGTGTTAAAAGACTTGCTCGATATCGATGGTCAAATTTGCACGCTGGGGTCAAAACATTATTTGACACGCCGTGCGACTCAAACCAGCGCAACCGTCGAGCGCTTATTGCAAGCTGGGATGATCCCGCTGGGTAAGCTTCACATGACCGAATTTGCCTTTGGCGGCTGGGGCACCAACCCGCTGATGGGTACGCCGCGTAATCCGTGGGATCTTAAAACCCATCGCGTGCCGGGTGGTTCTTCAAGCGGAACGGGCGTAGCGATTGCCGCAGGGTATGCTCCGATCGGCATCGGCAGCGACACAGGGGGTTCGGTCCGGATCCCTTCGGCGTTTAACGGGATCACTGGCCTGAAGGTCACGTTTGGGCGCATCAGTTTGCACGGCACTGGCTTGTTGAGTTGGACGCTTGACTCGATTGGCCCCATGGGGCGCAATGTTCGCGATTGCGCCTTGGTCTTAGATGCGTTGGTTGGGCCCGACTCACGAGACCCCACCACGCTTGAGCAGCCGCTCGACATCTTTGCGCGCGATCCACGCAGCGTTAAGGGTATGCAGTTAGCGCTGCCAGCAGCCGATCAGTTGCCCGCCTTTATGGACCCCGGTGTCGTTGCAGCGTGGCAAGCGGCCGCACGGGTATTTGAATCGTTAGGCGCAACCATTGTGCCGGTGCGTTTGCCTGATTGGTACTTCAACCTGTCTTTAAATGCTGGCCGCATCATCGCGTCTGAAGCCTATGCTTTGCATCGCCCCTACGTTAATGATGCTGCGGCGCTGTTAGGGCCCGCAGTCAGACAGCGCATGCAAGCTGCCGAAGCATTCGAGCCAGGCGCCTACGCGCAAGAGTTACGCACCATGCGTGAACTGCGCCGTGCCTTCGTCGAATGGTTTGAACCCTATGATGCACTGTTATTGCCAAGTGCTGCGATCCCCGCGATGCCAGTGGCTGAAGTGGATGAAGCCTCGCCGATTCCTGGTTCTCTGACACGCCCCGCAAACTATCTAGGTCTTTGTGGCTTGTCTCAACCCGCGGGGCTGGTGCGCGGGTTGCCGGTAAGCTTGCAGATCGTTGGTAAACCTTTTGCTGAGCGCACGGTGCTCTCGCTTGGTCAGGCGTTTGAGTCGGCGACTGAGTTTCATCGCCAGCACCCTGATCTGTCTGCGTTGGGGCTGGATTGATGACTGCGTTCAAGCACACTGTGTTGGGGCTGCAGCCATGACAAGGTTGAAGCCCACTATGCTCGGACAGGAGACAAGACAGTGTTGAGTCACACGCTTTCGCAACAAGATCGTGAACACGGAGACAAAGTCTTTTGGCAACTCGCAGTCTTGCTCGGCGTGATTGTCACGGCCTACTTTGCATTAGTGCCGTATTTTGGCTTAAACATCGCGTTTCACTTCTACATGATGATGTGGATCACGATGGCGACGGCCTTCAACATCAGCTCTGGCTTCTCGGGCTATATGCCCTTTGGCTATGTTGCTTTTTATGGCATTGGCGCGTTTACCACCGCGATCTTGGTTAAGAAGCTTGGTTGGAGCGTCATTGCGGCGGTGCCGATGGCCGGCGTTGCAGGGGTGATTCTGAGTCTGTTATTTGCACCGACGTTACGTTTATCCGGAATCTACTTTGCGATCGTCAGTTTGGCACTCGCTGCAATCTGTCGCTTGATTATCACGAACTTGCCTGAAGAGTGGACCGGAGGCAGTTTCGGTTTACAACTCGGTAGCCGGGCTGAACCTCTGAATGCGTTTTTCTTGATGATGGCTGTGATGTTGCTGGCGATCGCAAGCGTATTGTGGATGTCGCGCTCGCGCTTGGGCAAAGCACTGAAGGCTGTGCGCGATGACCCTGAAGCGGCCAGCATGATGGGTGTCAACATTGGCTGGATCCGTTTAAAAGGCTGGATGCTTGCGGCATTTTTTCCGGCTCTTTGCGGTGGGGTCGAAGCTTGGTATACCAACATCGTCGACACTGAAACCGCCTTCAATACCTTGGTGACAACCAAAACAGTGATCTATGCCGTGGCCGGTGGCTTAGGGACGGTGACAGGGCCCATCGTAGGGGCAATCGCGATGTCATGGCTCGATGAATTAGTGTGGCGCAGATTTCCTTTGGTCAACCTGCTGATCTTGGGCGTGGCTGTAATGGCCTTGGTACTATTTTTGCCGCGCGGCATTGTCGGTAGCGTGTTGCGCGCGCGTCCGCGCTGGCGCCGTTTTATTCCTTGAGGCTGCGATGACTGCATTGATGCTAAATGGCTTGATTAACGGCGTGATCGTCGGAGGTCTCTATGCCTTGCTCGGTCTGAGCTTAAGCCTGTTGTATGGCGTGTTGCGCGTGGTCAACTTCGCCCATGGCGAACTCGTGATTGCAGGCTCTTACGTGGCGTATGTTTTGTTCAGCACCTTTGGGTTATCGCCACTCGCTGCGCTGCCGCTGGCGGCGATCAGTTTTTTTATTGTTGGTTGGGGGGCGTATTTTGTGCTGATCCCCAGACTGTCTAAAAGTGATGATCCAGAAACCGCTTCGTTTTTGTTGATGTATGGCTTTTCAATTGCGATGGCAGCACTGCTGTTGTTGATTTTTGAAGCCGACTCGCGCTCGATTGATTACTCTTTTGATCCGATTTCAATTCCGATCGGGCCAGTCAATGTCTCGACAGCGCGCCTGGTCGCACTGGCAGTCACGGCTCTGGTATCTGGCGCAATGGCGTGGTTTTTGTTTCGCACCTTGCCAGGCAAGGCGCTGCGTGCAGCCACCATGAATCGCGAAGCCATTCAAATTGTTGGCGTCAATATCGAACGCTTGTCTGCGTTTGCCTTTGCGCTGACCTTTGCGATTGCTGGTGTCACAGGGGTATTGATTGCTTTGGTGTTTCCAGCCTTCGGGCCCTTTTCGGGCGCCGAGTATTCGATCATTGGTTTTATTGTGATTGTGCTGGGCGGTTTGGGTAATCCGATGGGTGCCCTGATTGCTGGTATTTTTTACGGTGTGGCTGAGCAGATGGCGACAGTGTTCTTGGCGCAGGCGCTGGCGCAGATTGTCGGTTTTGGCATGCTCGTTGCCACCATCTTGGTTCGCCCGACCGGTTTGTTTGGCTTCAGGGTGTTGCGATGACCGCTTTGATCGCTGTCACAAATTTAAGCAAACGCTTTGGCGGGTTGACCGCGCTCGACGGTGTGAGCTTGTCGGCAAAGGCGGGGCAAGTGCTCGGTATCATTGGTGTCAATGGTGCGGGTAAAACAACGCTGATGAATTGTATTTGTGGTCTCTATGTACCCGATAGCGGTACCGTTCACATTGACGGACATGACACCACCGGCAGGCCTTCTCATGAAGTGGCAAAACGCGGGATTGGGCGTACGTTTCAGATTCCGCGGGTGTTTCGCAAAATGTCGCTGATCGACAATTTGATGGTGCCGGTCTTGTCGTGGTCGCAGTCCGATGCCGAGTTGATGTCTAAAGCCGAGTCGATCCTTGAGCAATTCAAGTTGATCGAGCTGCGGCATAACTTTGCCGAAGAGCTCTCTGGTGGACAGCAAAAACTGCTCGAGATGGCACGCATGTTGATGCCAGATCCGCGCGTGGTCATGCTCGACGAACCCTTTGCTGGGGTTCATCCCGACTTGTGCACGTTCATGATCGAACGGATCAGCGAAATGGCAGCGCAGGGCAAGGCGGTGTTGTTAATCAGTCATGACTTAACGTCGATTTACCGCTTATCCAATCACTTGATTGCTATGAATCAAGGCCAGGTGATTGCTCAAGGTGGCGTGCAAGATATCCGTAGCAACCCACTCGTGATCGAGGCTTACCTTGGGCACTGAAAATATTTCAACCTTGCAGGCGCCGATGCCCGCCATGGCGTTGCATAACGTCGACGTGGCCTACCACGGCGATATTCGTATTCTGCAAGACTTGAGTTTGCGCGTTGAGCAAGGTGGTATTACCGGTGTCATCGGCCCTAACGGTGCAGGCAAGTCGACCGCCTTACGGACACTCTTTGGTTTGCTCAAGCCTGTTAAGGGCGATGTGTATGTTGGCAGCAAGCGTGTGACGGGCATTGCGCCCTGGTCGTTTATCTCGCATGGTGTGGCGATGGTGCCGCAAAGCCGTAGCCTGTTTAACGAGCTTAGCGTTGACGATAATTTACGTCTGGCGTGCTGGACCTTCAGGGGCGATAAGCCACGCGTCGAAACCGCACTTGAGCGTGCTTACAGTCGCTTTCCGATGCTAAAAGATAAGCGCGGGCAGATGGCGGGTGCGATGAGCGGCGGGCAGCAGCGCTTTCTTGAGTTGGGCCGTGCGCTCGTGTTAGATCCTAAAGTCTTGCTGCTCGATGAGCCTACCGCCATGGTGGCGCCAAAGCTGAGCGCCGAAATTTATGAGTTTATTGCTGGCTTGCCTGAACAAGGCATTTCGGTCTTATTGATCGATCAGAATGTACGTCAATGCGTACGGGTATCGACGCACGTGTATGTGCTGGAGTTGGGTCGCAACAAAGTCAGTGGCAGTGTGCAGGATTTCGCGCAAGACCAAACGCTGCGAGATTTAATCGCGCAGTGGGTGGATTACAAAATCGATTCTTAAGGAGCCTCAAATGATCAAACGTGAATTACTCAAGGCCATTGTGGCCGCTAGTGTGTTGTCGTTGCCCGTTGCGCAGGTGTACGCGCAAGCCGATAAGCCAATTCGCATTGGCATGACGGTGTCCTCAAGCGGAACCTTCGCCTTGGCAGCTCAGGCTGGTCAACGTGGTCTCGAAATCTGGATCGACGACGTCAATACCCGAGGCGGGATTGAGATTGGCGGCGTCAAGCGCAAAGTTGAATTAGTCAAACTGGATGACCGTAGCGATAAAACGATTGTGCCCAAGGTGTACGAGACACTGATTAAAGAAGAGAAGTGTGATTTGTTGTTTGGGCCGTTTGGCTCAACGCTTACCGGGGCGGCTGCCAGTACGACTGAAACCAATGACAAGATGATGATGATCTGGTCAGCGTCGGCCGATTCTATTTATGCTCAGGGCTTCAAGTCGATTGTGTCGGGCACACAAATCGCAGGTACCTTGCTTGGGCAAAACGGCGTGCGTGCGTTGCACGCCATGGGTGTCAAAAAGATTGCGTTTGCGTATCTTGACGATGCGTTTCCTGCCTCATTGACGCAAGGCGCAGTGGCGTTGGCAAAAGAGCTTGGCATGGAAGTCACTCAAAACGAAAAATTCGCCAAAGGAACAAAAGATTTCAATATTTTGATTCAAAAAGCGAAGGCTAGTGGTGCTGAGGCGTTTTATCCAACGGCTTACGAAGGTGACCAGATGACCATTGCGCGTCAACTACGCGAAACCAATACCTTGTTTAAGGCTGTGTATTTTGTTTACGCTTCACAGCCACAGTTTTTGCAACAATCAGGTAAAGATGGTCTGTATGCCTTCAGTCAAACCTTGTTACACGAAAAAATTAACTGGAAAGTCACACACGGCTTGAATCGCGCACAAATGACCGAGCGCTATGAAAAGTTGTTTCCGAAGGCGCAGTACCCTGCTGACTTTCAAACAGCGTTAGCCTATGGCACGGCTGTGGTTGCTGAAGAGATGATTAAAAAGGCGCAGTCGCTTGAGGCGGCCAAACTTAAGCAAGCGGCATTAGACTTAAACGATAAATTGATCACCCTGACAGGTGAATACAGAATCGACAGCACCGGTAAGCAGTTCAAGAACGAGTTTGCCATTATGCAAAACATGCCGACTGGTTCTGAGGTGGTGTTCCCACCTGCGGTGGCCACTGCACAGGCTGTTTATCCAGCGCCTGCGTTTAACGCACGTTAAACGTGTAAACGCTCTAGTCTAAGCTTGGTCGTGTGGCGCCCATTACGTGCACACGGCCTAGTCTTAGGTAGGTGCCGTAGCGCTTGTTCAGCGCACGCGTTTTAGCCTCAGTCAGATTCCGCGGCCTTGTGATCAGCAAGTGCCGCGGTTTTTATTAGCAGGCGATGCTTCGCCCGTTTAGTGTGCTGTGGTTGTGATGTTTGAGCGACGCCTCAGCGCGTAGTGATTGCTATTTTTTTAATAACTTCGCCACGGCAGCCTGCGCTTCTTCAGATTGCAAGCGTTCAGAAAATAAACCAAACTCATAATTCAGCGTTTCATGCAGCATGGGGCGTTGCGCGTGTTTCATCATGCGCTTTGACAACTGCAAGGCTTGCGGGGGCAGGGCGGCTAGCTCGTCACCCAGCGCTTGTGCGATCGCCAAGGCTTGGCCAGCGTGAGTCACCTGGGTGATAAAGCCGGCCTCAAGCGCCTCTTGTGCGCCAAAGGTTTTTCCGCGCAGCAGCCAGTCTGACGCGCGCCGCGCGCCAACAATTTGCGCAAGCAAGACGCTTGAAGCGCCCTCTGGGCAAAGCCCAAGTGCGACAAACGGGATGGTGAACAAGGCATTGTCAGCCGCGCAAATAAAATCACAATGCTGCAGCATCGTGACGCCGATACCGATGGCACGCCCTTCAACAGCGGCAATGATCGGCAAATCACAATCGATCAGGCTGCGCAATAAAATGATGCCACCGCTATCGCCCGAGGTGCGCGGTTTTTGAAAATCTTTTAAGTCGTTGCCTGCGGTGAAATAGTTGCTGGCACCCGTTATCACAAGAGCGCGACAATCTTTGTTTGTACTAGCGGCACGTATGTGCTCAGCTAAGGACAGATAGGTGGCAACGTCAAGCGCATTACGACGTTCGGGGCGATTGATCGTCAGCGTGAGTACGCCATTATTTTCGTGCGTTAAAACGGTGGCGGTCATTGACTGATCCTTAATATTTGCTGCGTAATGATAGCTGCCGAGCGTGATTGATCACGCGCCTTGAAACTTTGCCGTATAACCAGCCTTGTAACGCGCTCGGCGAATCGTGATGCTTCTAACGTACTTCTAAATGCACGTGCCTTCGAGTTTGGCTCTGGTGATCGTAGTCCTCAACGCGAAAAAGGGTCAATCTCTGTCACTGCAGAGCTTGACCCTTCTTTTTACCCTAACTTGGCACCTTGGTGTTGACCGAGGTGCTTAGCGCCTACTAACTCGCGCTAAGCGTTCTCAAACCAAAACTTAATCGCGACTGCCGCCTGTGATGCCTAAAATGGCAAGCAGGTTGGCAAACACGTTGTACACGTCTAAGTAAATGGCAAGCGTAGCCGACACGTAGTTGGTTTCGCCGCCGTTGATCACACGCTGCAGATCAATCAGCATGAAAGCCGAGAAGATCACAATCGCGACCACCGAAATGGTCAGCATCAAGGCAGGTAACTGTAAGAAGATGTTGGCGACGCTTGCAAGAATCAAGACCACCACACCGACGAACATAAACTTACCCAGCCCAGACAGATCACGCTTGATCGATGTTGCCAGCGTTGCCATCGTGCCAAAGACAGCGGCCGTGCCACCAAAGGCAAACATCACAAGTTGTGTACCGTTGCTCATGCCCAACACGTGACCCAGCAGACGCGACAGCATCATGCCCATAAAGAACGTAAAGAGCAGCAGCAGGCCGACACCTAATGAGGTCTCTTTGTTCTTTTCGATGGCGTACATCAAACCAAAGGCGCCAGCCAAAAAGATGATCATCGAAATGAACGGACTCGTTGCCATGACTTTATTGATGCCACTGTACATACCGAAGGCGGCACCTAGCACGGTGGGAATCAGCGAAATGGCTAGCAGCCAGTAAGTGTTGCGCAAGACACGGTTACGGACGGCGACGTCGGCGACATCACTGTATTGACCGGGGTTTAAAGAAGGACGATATTCAGACATAGTTAGCTCCTGTCACTAAATTGGACTCAGGCTATTAAAGGTTAGCCATGAGTCTATGACCGAAAGCATACCTGACAGTTCCCTGAATGGCTAGATTTCCTACAAATTGTGGTGTTTTTTGCAACGCCAACGTCATTTATGTCGACTCAGGTCAAGCGGTGCGCTTTCAATTCGTGTCCAGCTGCTTTGTACTGTGCCCAACGCGCGCGTGCCGCTACCCTGTCATCCTCGTCTTCTGACACAATTTCAAGCACGCGTGCGGTATTGCCCAGGGCCGGAGGGCACAGCTCATCAAGATTAAGCAGCCACGCCTCGGCCGGTGCGCGGGCTAGAGCTTGCTCTAAGTCGCCTGACACCAACCAAATCGGTGTTTGTTCGGCCAACGGGTCATTGGCCATCACGTGGGGCACGAATGCGGTCGGTTCAACGGCCCACAGCTTTGTGTCATAGGCTTTTAAGCGCCTGACATCGCTGCAATAGACCAACAGTTTGTGACCCGCAAGGTATTGCTTGAGCGTGGTCTGACACGCTTGCGCGATTTTTTCAGTCGCGCCAAAAGCAAAGTCGATGCGGGCCATGTTTAACCTAGGCCTGATTGATCAGGTATTGCAACAACATCGGTACAGGGCGACCGGTCGAGCCTTTTTCGCCACCGCCACGCCACGCCGTGCCGGCGATATCCAAGTGTGCCCAGTGATATGCCTTGGCAAAACGCGCTAAGAAGCAGGCGGCGGTCACCGCGCCACCAGGTTGGCCACCAATGTTTGCCATGTCAGCAAAGTTTGATTTCAGCTGTTCTTGATAGGCATCATCGAGCGGCAAGCGCCAAGCGGTATCCATCGATTGTTTGCCCGCTGCCAATAAGGCTTCGGCCAGCGTATCGTCACTTGCGAACAGGCCGGTATTGACCTTACCCAGCGCGACTACGCAGGCACCCGTTAAGGTTGCAATGTCAATCACAGCCGAGGGTTTAAAGCGCTCGGCGTAAGTCAAGGCGTCACATAAGATCAGACGGCCCTCGGCATCGGTATTGAGGATTTCAATAGTCTGGCCAGACATGCTGGTGACCACATCGCCCGGTTTGTTCGCTGTGCCGCTAGGCATGTTTTCGCAGGTAGGGATCAAGCCAATGATTTCGCCGGGCAAACCGATTTCGGCGACTGCGCGCAAGGTACCTAAAACGCTTGCCGCCCCGCACATGTCAAACTTCATTTCGTCCATTGTGGCGGCCGGCTTAATCGAGATGCCACCCGAGTCAAACGTAATCCCTTTGCCGACTAAAACGATTGGCCCAGCTACCGCTTTGGCGCCGCGTTTTGCTGCGACGGGTTTGCCTTTGTAGTGCAGCACGATAAAGCGGGGCTGTTCGACAGAGCCGCGTGCCACAGATAAAAACGAACCCATTTTGAGGGCTTCGATTTGTTTACGGTCAAGCACTTTGACGCTGAGGCTTTTGAATTGTTTGCCTAAGGCTTTTGCTTGCTCGCCTAAGTAGGTGGGCGTGCAGATATTGCCAGGCAAGTTGCCGAGGGTGCGGGCCAGCGACATCCCGTGTGCCAGCGCACCGCCTTCAGTCATGCCTAGTGTTGCCGCCACCCGATCTGCCGCATTGGCAAATTGCAGTGTCAGCTTTTTCAGTTTGGGGCGAGCGTTCAGGTCGGGTTTGCCAAAGCTGGCATCGTAGTGGTAGGTTGCCTCGCCGCAGGCCGCAGCCGCCGCGCGTGCACGATCGCGCAGTGGGGCAGTGGCGCAGTCAATCGCGGCCAGTGTCGAGGTTGCCTCAGTCAGACGTGCCTGCACACAATACGCGGCAAACGCTTGTTCGGCGCGCGCATGCGTACGGGGTGTGTACTCGGCTTGTTTGCCAAGCCCAACCAACACAATACGTGGCGCAGCGACACCGTCAAGGTTGCGCAACACTAAGGTCGAACCCGCGCGGCCCGTGAACTCTTCTTTGATGACGGCACGTACGGCACCGCTACTGGCGCGATCAATTGCATCGGCCGCAGCGCTTAAGACCCCTTCGCTAAAGACGCCGACTGCGATTGCTGGGGTTTTGGTTTGATGTGGGCTAGCTGAAATGCTGATGCTGAAATCCATGGGGCAGCCTATGAACGTGAAAAAGTTAAGTGATTATCTCGCAAGTTCTAAATGCAATAGAAGCTTATTCTAAAAAGTTATTTAAAAATGGGATCTATATTACTTATAATCGTTTTTTTGGCAGGCGTGACCTTGATATTGTGCCGGTCTGCTCAACCGTTCTATCTAAGTTTTGTGCGTTTTTTTAAGTTTCACAGGGCCCCCATGAATTTGCAACAGTTTCGTTTTGTACGAGAAACCATCCGCCGCGATTTCAATCTGACCGAAGCCGCACGCAGTCTGTTTACGTCGCAACCTGGTGTCAGCAAAGCGATCCTTGAGTTTGAAGACGAGCTTGGGGTGCAGATTTTTGAGCGGCATGGCAAGCGTATCAAAGGCCTGACAAAGCCTGGCACCGCGGTGGCACAGGTTGTCGAGCGCATCATGCGCGAGATCGATAATCTCAAAAAAGTGAGCGATGAATTTGCGCAGCGCGACGAGGGTAGTTTGGTGATCGCTTGCACGCATACCCAGGCGCGTTACGTGTTACCCAAAATTATTCCCGCGTTTCGTAAGCAGTTTCCAAAAGTTCACCTGTCTTTGGCTGAGGGTAGCCCGCCACAGTTGGCGCAGATGGTGTTGCATGAGCAGGCAGATTTGGCGATTGCTACCGAGTCGCTGGCGCTTACCCCAGGGCTCGAAACTCTGCCTTGCTACACCTGGGAGCACACCGTCGTGGTGCGTCCTGAACATCCCTTGGCGGCGCTTGCGCGTAAAAAGGGCTTCGCTTTGACCCTTGAGGATGTCGCAAGCTACCCCTTGGTCACGTACGATCGCGCTTTTTCAGGACGCCGCTCGGTCGATCGCGCGTTTGAAGAGAAGGGGCTGCGCCCGGATATCGTTCTTGAGGCGATTGACGCCGACGTGATTAAAACCTATGTCGATGTTGGTTTAGGGATCGGCATTATTGCGGGCGTTGCCTACGAGCCGCTGCGTGACACCAACTTGATCAGCATCCCCGCTGGACACCTCTTTGGGCTGCAAACTACCCGTATTGCGTTGAAGTCAGGTGTGTTTTTACGCGATTATGTGTATACCTTAATCGCCATGCTCACCCCAGAACTCAGCGAAAGTAAAATTCGAGAACTCGTTGAAAATAAAAAAGAAAAGTAATTTTACTGAAATTAAAAATAATTAAATTTCCGGATATCAGTAAAATAAATTTAGTCTTTTAATGAGAATAAGTGTTATTACGCTTGTTTTATAAATAAGAATCATTATCATCTAGGTTGTTCATTTTTTTATTGGAGCAACCATGAACCCATCCCTAAGCGCAGTTGTGGTCGGTGCCGACCGCCTGGGCAATATCCCCAGCCTGTTACGCGAGCACAACATTGCCATCACGCATCACATCACTGGGCGTGACCCCGCGCATCAAAAAAAGGCGCCGCAAATACCAAGTGGTACACAGGTCGTGATTCTGTTGACCGATTTTTTAGGTCATAACGTGATGAAAACCTTCAGAAGTGCTGCTCAAAAAGGGGGGGTACAGGTGGTCGCTTGTCGACGCTCGGTGTGCTCGATGCAGCAGGCACTTGAGCAGTGTGGTTTGTGTCAGCCAGGCACTTGCCAACTCACAGAGCAGCCCTCCGGTAAGTCGGGCTTGCGCCAAACATCCTAACAAGCACTTTGTGAGCCGACCTGTACTGAGGCCCTAACCTGACCAGTCGGGCCTGGTCAAAACCGCTGTGGTGTTTGTCAGAGACGGTGTGCGCTGTTTTATAAACGTCGCGCGCCGTTATAGCGCTTTGTCCAGTACGCCATCTTCATGTCTTCGATTCTGACGACCCCGCCGGCAGCGGGCGAATGTACAAACTGATCATCGCCTAAGTACACGCCAACATGCGAGTTACGACGGCCCAGTGTATTAAAAAACACTAAATCACCCACCTGCAGATCGCTGCGAGGCACCTCGCTGCCAAACATGGCAATATCGTACGAACGTGGTGGCAATTTCAGGCCAAGTGATTGTTGTGCCGAGTACAGCACGAGCCCGCTGCAATCAAAGCCGGTTTCAGGTGATTTTCCACCCCAGCGATACCGGATGCCTATTTGCGTGAGTGCTTGGCGCGCGAGCGGGTGGTTGACGTCGCCCATGATCAAACCTGACCCATTTTTAGAGCGCGCTAAAAACGAACCAATCGGGTCGGCGGAGTTTCTCCAGTCGACAGACGAAGTGTTCAGGCCTGAGCCCTCAGTGTCTTTGGTGCCTGCGCAACCGCTTAGCGCAGCAGTGAGCACGCACGCGCCGGCGAGCAGCGCTAAGCGAACCCAGTGGGCAAAGGTGCGAAGCTTAGAAAGGGCAAAAGTGATGTCGGGCATCGTAACGGTTGCAAGCGAGGGGCAGACACACTGCCCGAAGGTCTAAAAAAGGACGCAAGTCAAAACGGCGAGGCAGGCGATCGACAGCACAACCAACACCGTGCGTCTGATATTGCAGAGGCGGAAAGTCTCGTGCAAGGTTAACCTGTCACAATAGTAGTACAAAAAGCGATCTTTGCTAAAAAAGTACTCGAGAGACCCACTATGAACCCGATCCAGTCTACCCATCAACGTTCGATTCAGCAAAAAGATGCGTTTTGGCGCGAAGAGGCGGCAGGTATTCACTGGGAAACCCCCTTTACTGAGGTGCTTGATTACAGCAAACCTCCTTTTGCTCGGTGGTTTGTTGGTGGCCGTACAAACTTATGTTTTAACGCGATTGATCGTTGGCTAGGCTCGCAGGCCGATGATCCGGCGTTAATTTGGGTGTCGACCGAGGTTGATCAAGAGATTACCTACAGTCGCCGAGACCTCTATCGCGAAGTCAACGCCGTTGCGGCGATGTTGCAGGCTCAAGGCGTGGGGCGTGGCGACAGAGTCTTAATTTACATGCCCATGGTGCCAGAGGCTGTTTTTGCCATGCTGGCCTGTGCCCGGTTAGGTGCGATTCACTCGGTGGTCTTTGGTGGCTTTGCTTCGGTCAACCTGGCACAGCGTATTGATGATGCCTCGCCTAAAGTGATTGTGTGTGCCGATGCTGGCTCGCGCGGCGGCAAAGTGACGCCTTATAAACCCTTGCTAGATAAAGCCATTGCCTTGGCGCAGCGCCCTCCTGAAAAAGTCTTGGTGGTCAATCGTGGCTTGTTTGCCTTTGAGCCGGTGGCGGGTCGTGATCTCGACTACGCCAGCCTCAGGCGTCAGTACGACGGCGCCGTGGTGCCTGTGACCTGGCTTGAGTCCTCAGAACCAAGCTACGTGCTGTACACCTCAGGCACCACCGGCAAACCCAAGGGCGTGCAGCGCGACACGGGTGGGTATGCCGTAGCCCTTGCCTCGTCGATGCATCGCATCTTTAATGGTAAGCCTGGCGACACCTATCTGTGTACGAGCGATATCGGTTGGGTGGTTGGCCACTCGTACATTGTGTATGGCCCGTTGATCGGTGGCCAGACCACTATCCTGTACGAGGGTACGCCCGTGCGCCCTGATGGCGGTATTTTGTGGAGCCTGATCGAGCGCTTTAAGGTCAATACTATGTTTTCTGCCCCGACCGCGATTCGGGTGCTTAAAAAACATGACGAGTCTTTGTTAAAGAAATACGATCTGTCGACGTTGCGTGCACTATATCTGGCCGGTGAGCCCTTAGACGAACCGACCGCACAATGGATTTCAGCCGGACTGGGCCGTCCCATCATTGATAACTATTGGCAAACTGAGACAGGCTGGCCAATTTTGGCGGCGCAGCCTGGTATTGCGGATGTGCCAACAAAGTTTGGCAGTCCGTCGTTTCCGGTATACGGCTTTGACGTTCGGGTACTGAACGAAGAGACCGGCGAAGATCTGGGCCCAAATCAGAAGGGTGTGGTCGCCATTGTGCCGCCCTTACCGCCAGGTGCGATGACTACAATCTGGGGCGATGATGCGCGTTTTGTTGAAACGTATTTCGGCTCGGTGCCTGGCCGGCAGGTGTACTCAACCTTTGACTGGGGCCTAAAAGATGAGGATGGCTACTGGTTTATCTTAGGTCGTACCGATGACGTGATTAACGTGGCGGGTCATCGCTTGGGTACCCGCGAAATCGAAGAGTCAATCAATTGTCACGCCGCCGTGGCTGAGTCAGCTGTAGTGGGGATTGCAGATCAGCTCAAAGGGCAGGTCGCGGTTGGCTTTGCTGTGCTTAAAGATGCCAGTTTATTTTCGCAGCCAGAGCAGCTAATCAAGCTCGAGGGCGATATTATGCGGTTAGTGGATGAGCAACTTGGTCCGGTGGCGCGCCCAGCTAGGGTGCGTTTTGTGACTGCCTTGCCTAAGACTCGCTCTGGTAAAGTTTTGCGTCGTGCGATTGTTGCGGTTTGCGAAGGGCGCGACCCCGGCGATCTCACTACAATTGAAGATCCCTCTGCACTTGAACAAATTAAGGATTCCCTGTGAAAACCAAAGCTGTCTTGACTGATGCCGATGTTTCTAAAATGTTGGCCGCCTCTAAAGCCCATGCCAATAAAAACAATTGGGCTGTGACCATTGCGATTGTTGATGATGGTGGCCATCTATTGGGCCTGCAGCGGTTGGATGGTGCACCAGCCATGTCGGCGCACATCGCTCCAGCCAAAGCGCACACGTCAGCGTTGGCGCGTCGCGAAACCAAAATCTACGAAGACATCATTAACAATGGTCGTACCGCATTTTTGTCAGCGCCAATGTTGCAAGGCATGCTTGAAGGCGGAGTGCCGATTACGGTTGATGGTCAAGTCATCGGCGCAGTCGGCGTGTCTGGCGTGAAATCGTCAGAAGATGCCGAGATCGCTTTGGCTGGCATCGCTGCGTTAACTGCTTAAGGCGGCCGAATCTCTAGGCCTGAGGTTTCGACACTGCTGAGCTAAGCTGCTTTTGCTTAACCGACAGCCGTAAAAGTCTCAGGCCTGCTGTTCAATGCTCATCGTTTATTTAGCAAGTCGCATTAAAAATTAATTTTTTTAGACCCCAGAAAATCATCAATACACATTGATCCTGGTTATTACGGAGACTGCACGTATGGCGAACTCAATCGAATCCACTTTAGTTGAAACGCGCGTATTTCAACCGCCTCAGGGCTTTGCTCAGCAAGCTAACGTGTCAGGTCACGCGGGCTACCAGGCCTTACTCGAAGCGGCTGATCGTGACCCAGATGCTTTTTGGGCCATGCAGGCGCGTGAGCATTTGCACTGGACTAAGCCGTTTACCAAGGTGCTCGATGAATCGCGCGCGCCGTTTTTTGAGTGGTTCGGTGATGGTGAGCTTAACGTTTCGGCTAATTGCTTAGATGCCAATCTAAAAAATGGCAATGCCAATAAGATTGCAATCATTTTCGAAGCCGATGATGGCGCCGTTAAAAAAATTACCTACCAAGCACTGCATGATCGTGTGTGCCAGTTAGCCAACGGTCTCAAAGCACTGGGGTACAAAAAAGGCGAACGCTCGATCATCTATATGCCCATGTCGATCGAGGCGGTTGTGGCGATGCAAGCTTGTGCCCGTTTAGGCATCACTCACTCGGTGGTGTTTGGTGGCTTTTCGGCTAAAAGTCTGCATGAGCGTATCACCGACGTGGGCGCAAGCTTGGTGCTGACTGCCGACGAACAAATGCGTGGCGGTAAGGCGATTGCGTTGAAACCGGCCGTTGACGAGGCCCTGGCGATGGGCGGTTGCGAGGCCGTGCGCCATTGCATCGTTTACAAACGCACCGGCGGAAAAATCGCCTGGGATGCCAAACGTGATGTTTGGTTTCACGATGTTGCTGACAAACAAGCTACCACCTGCGAACCCGTCGCCGTCGGTGCCGAGCACCCCTTATTTATTTTGTACACCTCAGGCTCAACCGGCAAGCCAAAAGGCGTCCAGCACTCGTCGGGTGGTTACTTGTTGTGGGCCAAGCTTACGATGCAGTGGGTCTTTGATGCCAAAGCCAATGACATTTTTTGGTGCACGGCTGATGTAGGTTGGGTCACGGGCCACACCTATATTGCGTACGGCCCCTTGGCTGCTGGTTTGACGCAAATTGTGTTTGAAGGCGTACCAACGTATCCAAACGCAGGGCGTTTTTGGAAAACGATCCAAGATCAAAAAGTATCGATTTTTTACACGGCACCCACCGCGATCCGTTCGTTGATCAAAACTTCAGACGCAGATGCTGCCGTGCATCCTCAGAGTTTTGACTTATCGAGTTTACGTTTGCTAGGGTCTGTGGGCGAGCCGATCAACCCTGAAGCTTGGATGTGGTATCACACCAATGTTGGGGGCGGGCGTTGCCCCATCGTGGATACCTGGTGGCAGACTGAAACCGGCGGGCACATGATTACCCCGATGCCGGGTGCGACACCGCTCAAACCAGGCTCGTGCACAACGCGTTTGCCCGGTATCACGGCGGCGATTGTGGATGAAGTGGGCGGTGATGTCGCCGCTGGTCAGGGCGGCTTCTTGGTGATTAAGCGTCCGTGGCCCTCGATGATTCGTGGGATCTGGGGCGACCCAGAACGCTACGTCAAAAGTTACTTTCCACCAGAGTTGGGTGGCTATTATTTAGCAGGCGATGGCGCACAATGCGACAAAGATGGCTGTTTCTGGATTATGGGTCGCATCGACGATGTGCTCAATGTATCTGGTCATCGGTTAGGCACGATGGAAGTTGAATCGGCTTTAGTTGCGCACGAAATGGTTGCCGAGGCTGCTGTCGTGGGGCGCCCAGATGCCACCACTGGCGAGGCGATCGTTGCCTTCGTGGTGTTGAAGCGCGCACGCCCTGAAGGCGATGAGGCCATTGCGTTGGGCAAGCAGTTGCGCGATTGGGTGGCCAAAGAAATCGGCCCGATTGCTAAACCTAAAGAGATTCGCTTTGGTGATAACTTACCCAAAACACGCTCAGGAAAAATCATGCGCCGTTTATTGCGCGTTGTGGCAAAAGGCGAGGCCATCACGCAAGATATTTCAACCCTTGAAAACCCGGCGATCTTGGATCAGTTGTCTAAGCCGGTTTGAACAAATGCTAGTTGCGTGATCGGTCATATTGTCGTACACCGTCATATGTACCGCTTAATATCAAAAAATATTGTCTAATGAAAAGGGAGTTTTCATGCAACGCGTCAAATCGTCGCTCTTACAGTCGCTAGGGCTGTTGGCTGCTGCAACACTGCTTTCAATCAATAGTGCCTGGGCACAGGTTGATACCTTGGCTAGCATTAAACAAAAAGGCAAGATTGTGGTGGGCGTCAAGGCCGATTACAAGCCTTTTGGGTATGTGGACCCGTCCGGAAAAATCGTAGGCTTTGAAATCGACATGGCCAATGAGATTGCCAAAAAATTAGGCGTGCAAATCGAATTGATCCCCGTGGTGGCCGCTAATCGCATGGAGTTCGTGAAACAAGGCCGTACCGACCTGATGATTGCGACGATGTCTTACAAGCCTGACCGCGCCGAAGTGCTCGCGATTCCTGAACCTTTTTACTACGCTAGCGCCGCTGCCGTACTCGCTAAAAAGAACTCTGGTTTAAAAGAGTGGACAGAACTCAAAGGTAAAACTATTTGCGGTATTCAGGGCGCGTATTACAACCGCCGCACGGGCGATGAGTTTGGTGCCAAGCTACTCACGTTCAAAGGCTCAACCGAGGCACTGGCTGCACTTGAGGCTGGCAACTGTGTAGGTCTTGTCTTTGATTCAACCTTTTTTGCCGGTGTCACCAGTGAGCCTAAATGGGCTGACTATGCAATTATGCTGCCCTTGATCGATCTCGAGCCTTGGGGTATGGGGCTGCGTAAAGAAGATACCAAATTTGCAGCCTTTATTAGCGACACGTTAAAAGAGTGGCACAAAACAGGTTTTATCATCGACCTTGAAAAGAAGTGGGGTATTACGCCTTCGCCTTATCTGGTTGAGCAAAACGCAAAGCTTAAATAATTTGTCTATGCAATAGGCCAAGCGAGCGATGGATAGTGTTTCGGCCTGGTTTAAATGGCTACATCAGACGAGCGGCATCAAGCTAACGATTTTTTACGATAGCTACGACCGCTCGCGTTTTCTAGAAGGTCTAAGCACCACGCTTGAGTTATCAGCAATCGTGATCGTGCTCAGTCTGTTCTTTGGCGCGATTGTTGCCTGGCTGTACGGCACGAAGTATCAATGGCTACGCCGTTGTGTCGGTGCTTACGTTCAACTGTTTCGTAATACGCCACCGCTTGTTCAAATTTATTTCTTTTATTTTGCGATTGGCCCCATGTTGCCAAAGCTTGGTGGTGCGCCCTTGTTGGGTTCGCTTGGCTGGGCGATCGTCGCCTTGACGTTGCTTGAAACTGCTTTTACGGCAGAGATTTTTAGAGCTGGTATCGAGGCTGTGCCCAAGGCGACCATTGAAGCGGCTCAGTCTCTGGGGTATTCGCGCGCGCAAATTTTTAGATGGGTGGTGTTTCCGCTTGCCTTACGCGTGACGATGCCCGCGTTGAATAACAATCTGGTGAATCTGGTAAAAACGACCACCTTAGGCTATGCGATCGCTGTGCCCGAACTGCTTTATATGTCTGGGCAAATTTGGTCTGAACAAGTCAACGTGACTGAGATGATGATTGTGCTGTTGGTGACCTACATCGCCATTGTCGGTCTGGTCAACCAGCTGATGCAATGGTTTGAGAAAAGGTTATATGTGCCGGGGTTTGGTCAATGAAACGTCCGCTTGCGCCCGTGTCTAAGCCTGCGCCGTATTCAACACGTCAGGCTCTTGCCCCAAGCCCGCATGCCCAGACACTCTCGGTGATGCTGCCCTTTCGCTTGCAGACTCAAGTTGGTACGTTTGATCGTTCGAGCGGCGGTGGTTTATTTGTTTGGCAAACTGGGTTGCTACTGCTAGTGGCGTTCATCTTCTCTGTCGCGACCGCACAGGCCCAGGCAATAGCTGCCCAAGCTTCGGTGTTAAGCCTGTTATTGAAATGGACCCCTCTCTTAGCGCAAGGTTTCTTGTTCAATCTCGCGATTAGCTTTATGGCAATGCTGCTCGGTACCGCTGCAGGCGTCGCCTTGGGGCTTGCCCGTGTTTCACTGTTTGCGCCGGTGCGTGGCACCTCGTGGTTAGTGGTGCAATTTTTTCGCAATGCACCTTGGCTGGTATTGTTATTTTTTGTGATGTTTTTGATGCCCTTCGAATTCAAAATTGGGCAGTACACGATCCCGTTTCCGGATTGGATCAAATCGACGATTGGGCTGGCGTTGCCGATCATGGCCAATATCGCCGAGATTGTGCGCGGCGCCGTGCAGTCGATTCCGTCGGCGCAATGGGAGGCTGCGCGTTCGCTCGCCTTTAATCGGCGGCAAATTTTATGGCAAATCATTTTGCCGCAATGTATTAAGCGGATGTTGCCGTCATGGATGAACTGGTACGCCATTCTCACGATGGCTACCACGCTCGCTTCGATTGTTGGGGTCTCAGAGGTGATGACAACGGTTGGCCACATTACTGCAGCCGAGTCGCGCACTGACTTTTTGATACCCATTTACAGCTATGTGCTGTTGTGGTTCTTTTTATACTGCTACCCAATTGCTTGTTACACGCGCCGCCTTGAGTCGCGCTTTGCCGAGCGCTGAGTCATGTCGATTTTTCAAGGCAATTTGAGAGATTGTGCGGTAGACCGCGTCGGTCAAGGCTGCAAGCGCGCACGGTGTAGCCGTCGGGTCTGGAGTACCGACTTCAAAGATCAAATTCAACCGAAGCTAAGATAACGATGAACTTGCCAGTCACGTCGACACTACAAGATTTTTTGACTACCCACGCAATTAAGCTCGAGCGTCACGAGCACGCGGCTGTGATGACGGTGGCTGAATCTGAATTGCTGGTGCCTGTCTTGCCTGGCGCAAAAACAAAGAATCTGTTTTTGCGGGATAAAAAGGGCCTCAAGCATTTTTTGGTGACCATCCCCGCTGCCTTAAGCGTGAATCTCAATCAATTGGGCGATTTGCTGGGTGCTGGCCGGTTGGGCTTTGCCTCGGCCGATCGGTTGCTGACGCATTTAGGCGTCACCCCTGGCTCAGTGAGCATGCTCGGCTTGGTCAACGACACGGCACACAACGTACAGTTTGTGATGGATCAGACCCTTTGGGATGCCCCGGCTGTGCAGGCGCATCCTTTGATCAATACGGCGACGATGATCGTGCCACACGCCGACTTGGTTAGGTTTTTGGCAGCCACCGGGCACGAACCTCAAATCATTTCTGTGCCTGCCAATCAGGCAGAGGAGCCTGCAACATGATTTTGTCTTCTTCACAACAGCCGATCGTTCGAATCCATGACGTCCATCGGGCGTTTGGCGCCGTCAAGGTCCTACGCGGCATGTCCTTGGCAGTGGCTGCTGGGCAAGCAGTTTGTGTGATTGGGCCCTCGGGTTCAGGCAAATCAACTCTATTACGTTGTATCAATGGTTTGATTCCAGTGGATCGCGGTGAGGTATTTGTGGGCGAACACGCTGTGCATACCCTAAAATCCGACCATGACATGATCGCCTTGCGTAAAGATGTATCGATTGTGTTTCAGCAGTACAACTTGTTTCCGCATAAAACGGCGCTGCAAAACGTCATGATGGCGCCGATACAAGTCTTGGGGCAAGCTCAAGATGAGGTGCGTGAACGCGCGGTGGGTTTGTTAAAAAAAGTGCGCCTCGAAGATAAGATGAATAACTACCCGGGTGAGCTTTCGGGTGGTCAGCAGCAACGTGTAGCGATCGCACGTGCCTTAGCGATGCAGCCTTCAGTGATGTTATTTGATGAGGTCACCGCGGCCCTTGATCCCGAAACGCGTAAAGAGGTGTTGCTTACGATTCGCCAACTAGTCGAAGAAGGCATGACCTCGATCTTGGTGACGCACGAAATGGCCTTTGCTCGCGAAATCGCTGATCGCGTGTACTTTACCGATCAAGGTGTGATTGTCGAAGAAGGCACGCCGCAACAGATTTTTGACGAGCCGCAAGTGCAACGAACCAAGGCTTTTCTTGAGCAAGTTCTTTAGGGCTCGACCTTTAATCCAAACTCGGCGCCCGCCTCAATCAAGGCCTCAAGCACATGTTCGGCATAACCTCTAAAGACTAACAGCTCAAAAGTCAGTTCGTCTGGGCCTCGTGCAAGCGTCATGCCAATATGCCCGAAGCGCGTGTTCGTTGCTGAACCGACAGCAAAGTGCTCTAACGCTAAATCTAGGCTGCAAAACTTGTTGAGCGTGCGTTGTGCTGCGACGCCTGCTACAAGGATCGCGGTACGCGCATGACTCAGGTCGACTACGCTTGCGACGCCACTGAGTGCGGTGCGCAGGGCGTGTGCCTGGATCGTTGCATACGGGTCACCTACGATTTGCCAAAGGCCGGGTCCAAGCAAGCGCACGCTAAAGATCGCGTTGCTGGTCATCTGATTGGGTGAGGGCAAGTCGATATTTAAGATTGAGGTCAGCGCATTCGCAGCCTCTTGTTGCGCTGAGCCAAAGGCCGTGACTTGCAAAATCGTTAACGGTCGCCGTTCAGAGAGGGTGACAGCAGGCTGAGCCACTTGGTGCGTGTGAGCGGCCTGCGCAAGCAGAGCGGCGATTGCAGAGCGGCGTTCGATCATGATTGCCCCCCTTTTAAACGTTGATTCTCAGGGTCAACGAAGACAGGCGACACCACGCGCACACGTACAAATTCATTGGATAGTGGTGAGGCTGCGATCACCTCTTGACCAAGCCGACTGGCACCATTATCTAAAAATGCAAGGGCAATTGAGTGCCCTAAAAATTCACTAGGCGTTGACGAACTGACAAAGCCTTGCTTGGCGACTACGCCAGGTGAGCGCGCTTCAATGTCTGTGGCGACTAGTTGACTGCCCGCACGAATCTTTGCAGTGGCGTCTACGGGTATCAAGCCCACCAAGCTTGGGCGACGCGTGTCGGTGAGCCCCGAGCGTTTGGCAAGTGCTGCGCCGACGAAGCCACCATTTTTTCTGACGAGTTTGCCTAGACCTAAGTCTGCGGG
The DNA here is from genome assembly GCA_947378965.1 of Alcaligenaceae bacterium. Classification (GTDB taxonomy): domain Bacteria; phylum Pseudomonadota; class Gammaproteobacteria; order Burkholderiales; family Burkholderiaceae_B; genus Zwartia. The sequence goes on from CANCMG010000049.1 coordinate 24,879, forward strand.
TGTGGTGCGTCCGTCAAGCTCGTTACCCGCAACGTGACCTTTTTCGATCCGCAGTACGCCCATGGCTTCAGTGCCATACACCGTGATACCAAAGGCTTGGCCACAGTCAAGGATGCGCGTCCAGAGATCTTCGCCATAATCAGCGCCAATCGCGAGTTCGTAGGCGCACTCGCCCGAGTAACTCATCCGGTAAACGATCAGTTCAATCCCTTCAATTTGAGTGTGGAGCACAGCAAGGTGGGGCAGGGCAGAGTCTGAGACATTGCAATGAGGTAAGAGCGTTGCCAGCGTTTCACGAGAGCGCGGGCCGGCTAGGGCAAACTGCGCAAATTGTTCGGTGACCGAAACCGCATGGCAACGCAGCTCGGGCCACGCCACTTGAAGCATGAGTTCAAGATAGCTTTGTATTTTACCCGCGTTGGCCGTGGTGGTTGAAACGAGATAGTGATACTCGCCAAGCCGGGCGACGGTGCCGTCATCCATCACAATGCCGTCTTCGCGCAGCATCAAGCCGTAGCGTAATTTTCCAACGGCCAGATTGGCGAAGTTATTGCAATAGATGCGTTGAATGAACTCAAGTGCATCAGGGCCTTGAATATCAATCTTGCCTAAGGTGCCAACATCGACCAAGCCAACGGCTTGACGCACCGTCAGGTTTTCACGTCGCCAAGCGGCTTCATAGGTTTCGTTCGGTTGCAGATAGGTTTTTGGGCGTAACCAGTGTCCGACCGTGGTCATGGGTGCGCCTTGGGCAACATGCCAACCATGCAGGGCGGTGCGGCGCACCGGCGTGTGGTGTTTGCCGATATCGGCGCCACCAAAGAGGCCGAGCGCGACAGGTGTGTAGGGTGGGCGAAAGGTTGTGGTGCCTACCGCTGCAATGGGTTGCTCTTGTAAGGCTGCCATCAGCGCCAGGCCATTGACGTTTGAGGTTTTGCCCTGATCGGTACCCATGCCTAGCGTGGTGTAGCGTTTTAGATGTTCAACTGAGCGAAAATTTTCGCGGTGAGCCAATTCGATGTCTTCGACGGTGACGTCGTCTTGGATGTCGACAAAGCGTTTGCCCCGTGAGGCCACTTTTGACATTTGCCAAAGCGGTTCAAGTGCGAAGTTGGTTTCAGGTTCGGCGTACGGCGCATGGTAGAGCAGCGCACCCTGCGGACCGTTCGTATCGCTTTCGCAGGCTTGCTCGCCAGCGAAGGCACCTTGCGCAAGCGCGCCCGCTAAGGTGTATTCGCCATTGGCCGCGCCCACCGGCACCATATTGGGCAACAGGCTGTCTGGTACGAAGGCCGTGAGCTTGTCATCAAAGCGTAGTTTGCCACCTGCTTGTGAGTACAAGTGTACGGTGGGACTCCAGCCCCCCGAATTACCCAATAGGTCGCACGCTATTTTTTGAGCGCCTGTACCGTCGCGACCTAACACGCTAATTGCCTGCACAGTTTGCCCATGCACAGCGGTGATATAAGAATAACCAACATAGTCAATACCCGCGCTACGCAGGCGGTTCACGAGTTGGGCATCAACCGTACGGCGCGTATCGATCAGTGTCACGGTCTGCGCCCCGGCCTGCTTGGCATCTAAGGCGCTGCGATAGGCATCGTCGTTATTGGTAAAAATTGCGATCTTGCGGCCGGGCAGCACGGCATATTGATTGATATAGGTACGAAGGGCCGAGGCTAGCATGACGCCCGGTTTATCGTTATCAGCAAAGACAAGAGGGCGTTCGATACTGCCGCTCGCCAAAATAACCCGCGCGCAGCGCAAATGCAGCAAACGTTGGCGTGGCGTATGCGCGGGCGACTGTCGCAGGTGATCGGTGACTCGTTCGGCAATCGTGACGAGACCGTGATCATAGACACCGGTCACTGTGCTGCGTGACAATACACGCACGTTTGGGTACCCGCGTAGCGCGGTGATTGTTTGATCGACCCACTCGCTCGCGTGCATGTTATCAATGAGCTTGTTTTCCCAAAGGGCAGAGCCACCTAGTTCGCTGCGCTCGTCAGCCAATACAACGCGCTTACCGCTTCGTGCTGCGGCTAGGGTTGCAGCAAGACCAGCGGGCCCACCGCCCACCACTAACACTTCACAGTGGGCGTATTCGTAAGCGTAGTGATCTGGGTCTTTGTGCAGGGGCGCTTTGCCTAAGCCTGCAGCGCGTCGAATCTGATGTTCGTAAAACATCCAGAATTTTTTCGGCCACATAAAGGTTTTGTAATAAAACCCCGCGGGCAATAAAGCAGAGAATTTTTGGTTGATGGCACGCCAGTCAAAGCGCAAACTCGGCCAGCGATTTTGACTGGTCGCTTCAAGGCCATCAAAGAGCTCGATGACGGTTGCGCGCGTATTGGGTTCGGTCTGCGCGCCCGAGCGCAATTGCATCAAGGCGTTGGGCTCTTCGGGGCCGGCACTATAAATGCCGCGCGGGCGATGATATTTAAAACTACGCCCAACTAGCTTGACACCATTTGCTAGCAGGGCAGAGGCCAGTGTGTCGCCTTGGTAGCCATAGTAAGTGTTGCCGTCAAAGCTAAAGCGTAACGCTTGGCTGCGAGCAAGACGGCCGCCCTGTTCAAGTCGGTTAGGTTGTTTTTGACTCATTTCGTGGCCCCGGTGTTGCGGGCGGCTTGTATGCTGCTGACCTCGTGAGTCAGGGTATCGCGTACAAGCTCAAGTATTTGTCGGCAGCCATGATTGTGATGCCACCATTCGCGATGTGGGCCGCGTGGGTTATCACGGTCGTACACGTAGGCTTGCCAAGTGGCTTGGCTGGCGTCGAGCGCGGGTACAGGCGCCGCCTCGCGCACGTAGGTAAATTCAGACTGATCGCGTGGTCCGCAGAAGGGGCAGTTAAACAGTTGCATGGTGATATCGCCCTAGTGCCATTGCGGGGTGGGGCCTGCACCCTTATCGTCGATCACTTTGCCGTTGGCAAAGCGCTCGAGGGTATGGCCTTGGTTAAACGCATGGGGGGCGTCGTTGGCGATGGTGTGCGCAAACACCCAACCCGAACCGGGTGTCGCCTTAAAGCCGCCATAGCACCAACCGGCATTCAAGTACAAATTATCAATGGGGGTTTTTGAAATGATCGGACTGCCGTCCATCGACATGTCCATCACGCCGCCCCATTGCCGCAACATCCGTACGCGGGACAAGATCGGAAACATTTGCAAGCCAGCGGTAATCGCCTCTTCAACAATTGGCAAATTGCCTTTTTGGCCGTAGCTCGGATAAAAATCCAGATCGCCGCCCATGACCAGTTCGCCTTTGTCCGACTGGCTGACATAAAAGTGGCCGGCACCGTAAGTGACAACGGTATCAATGATCGGTTTTAACGGCTCAGACACAAAGGCCTGCAATACGTGGGTTTCGATCGGCAGCTTTAGGCCCGCCATGGCTGCGACACGGCCGCTATTGCCTGCGACGGCAATGCCCACGCGCCCTGCGCTTAAGCGCCCGGTAGAGGTCTCGACCCCGACGATACGATTGCCTTCGCGCACGAACCCTTGTACTTCGCAATTTTGAAGGATGTCGACGCCCAAGTTTGACGCCGCGCGTGCAAACCCCCAGGCCACGGCATCGTGGCGCGCTGTGCCACCGCGTCGTTGGATTAAGCCACCGATGATCGGAAATCGAGGGACTTCAGAACAGTCAAGGTGAGGGACGGTACGTGCAATCTCTTCGCGGCTGAGCCACTCGCAGTCAATGCCGTTTAAGCGCATCCGATTGCCGCGACGAAATAACGCATCGCGTTGCCCTTCAGTGTGGGCTAAGTTTAAGACCCCGCGTGGGCTAAACATGACGTTGTAGTTTAATTCTTCAGACAACTGATGCCACAGCTTGAGCGACCATTCATAAAAATAGGCGTTTTCGTCGGGCATGTAATTTGAGCGCACGATCGTGGTGTTGCGACCGGTGTTGCCCCCGCCGATCCAGCCTTTTTCGACCACAGCCACGTTTTTGATACCGTGGTTTTTAGCAAGGTAAAACGCAGTGGCCAAGCCATGCCCGCCACCGCCCACAATAATGACATCGTAGTGTTTTTTGGGTTCGGGATTACGCCAGGCCATTGGCCAGCCTTGGTGGCCGTTGAGCGCTTGCTTGATAAGTGAAAAGACTGAGTATTTCATCGCACTAATGTGCCTTGTTCAAGGCAGGATGTCAACCTTTCATGTGGCACCGAACAATTCTATTTAGCGTTGATACCTTTCGATTGAAGGTGTTTGTACAAAATACTCTTCAGGCTGCATGGATAGGCGTTTGTCACCCTTTGCTCGTCGGGTTGAAGGCGGCCAGCAAATCGGCGTCAACTTCCGGCGTCAATTTCTTTTGATGCCCGATTACACTAAATGGGTGGATATTCAACGCTGCGGGTTTTGCTCAAATCAATCCTCGGCTACGCAAACAGTACCTTTGCGTTGTATAGGTTTTGTGGGTCGACGAGTTTAATACCTCCATGCCAGTTGCCCTTACCGTCTTGATAGCGATACTGTAAGTTTTTGATATCTTGACCGAACCTAGCTCTGAGCTTCAGATACAGTGGCGAGTTGTGGGTGTGGTCAAGAAGATGTCGCGCCATGCACACCTGCGCGGTAATCGGAAACAGCAATGCTGAGCAAATGAAGTCCATCATCTGAAGGCCTGCGTGGTTATCGCTGTGCCCAAAAGTTGGTACCTCTAACAAGGCAGAGTACGGATCACCTGCGGCTCGAAAGCGCTGTGTAAAGATAGAGTGCGAAACATTGGCATTTTTGCCCTTGTTCCGACTGTCGGCGATTACGATACCTCTTGAACACTTTGAAATGAGAAAGTTTTGAAATGCCGTACAAATGGATTGAACTGTGGAGGTGTAGACGGCGGATCCATCAAAGGGGTGGCCAATTTGTTTTGCGTAAACTCGACAAACCAATTTGGCATTTAATTCGTTTAATATTTTTAGACTTTCTGCAATGACATAGTAAGAAAAACGTCGATCGTTGCGGTTGGTACTGCGCGCTTGTCTTCTGAGATCGGCACCTTTGATTTCGGCCGCCATCCAGTCGTGATAAAGCGCGGTTTCTGGTAAGCGATTGGGAAAGAAACGCCGCTTGAGCGCCAAGAGATCATGCGTCATTAATTGAATTTTTGACTCTTCAATGAATACGCCACCTAGTACAAAAACGGGTTGAATTTGGGTATTTGGAGAGGGAAGAGCACCGGTGCAACCGGCTTCGTCCAAGTAGCAGACGTACATGCAAGCCTTAGAAACAACTAAAGCCACTTGCGTGGCTCTAGGATTTGCCGCCACGGGACTAGTCCCTGTTCGACCCATAGATTTAATCTAGACAGAACTCTACAGATTTTAGATTGACTTGGCAAGCGCACGCCCCCCAACCTCTAACTGGCCACTGCCTCAGGCAAGTGCAGTTCATGATTGCTGAGACTGCCCGCTAACCTGCGCCTTGCACTAAATGGGTGGATATTGATTGACCCAGTCATGAGTGCGTTCATAGGCGGCGGCGACTTTAAGAACAGTCGCTTCCTCGAAGGGCCGACCGGCAATCTGTAGGCCAATTGGTAACCCGAGACGATCAAAGCCACACGGGATTGAAAT
>CANCMG010000050.1 GCA_947378965.1 Alcaligenaceae bacterium
AATGGTAAAAAGCTAATTGGTGAGTGCCTCACTCAGCACTATTTTTTTGACTCTTGATAAACACAACGACCCATGACCATACGAGACAAAGCTTATATCGTTGGTGCCTATGAGCACCCTACTCGCAAAGCACCCGATAAGTCGGTTGCCCAAATCCATGCCGAGTCTGCCAAAGGCGCGCTGGCCGATGCCGGCCTGTCGCTCAGCGACATCGACGGCTACTACTGCGCTGGCGATGCCCCTGGCTTAGGCATGTTGAACATGGCTGATTACATGGGGCTCACCAACCTGCGCCATGTCGATTCAACCGAAACAGGCGGCTGTTCATACCTGATCCACGTGTCGCATGCGGCTCAGGCAATCGCTGCCGGCAAGTGCAAAATTGCACTGATCACGCTGGCTGGTCGTCCACGCTCAGCCGGGTCGTCTGGCATGCAAGCTCGTAGTTGGGGCGTTGACATCCCTGACGTGCCGTTTGAAGCGCCTTTTGGCCCGGTCACTGTTAACAGCTATGCCATGGTTGCAGCGCGCCACATGTACGAATACGGCACCACGGCAGAGCAACTGGCTTGGATCAAAGTTGCCGCGTCGCACCACGCACAACATAATCCACACGCCATGTTGCGTGATGTGGTCACCGTTGAAGACGTGGTCAACTCGCCACTGGTCTCAACACCTCTGCACCGGCTCGACTGCTGCGTGGTGAGCGATGGTGGTGGCGCACTCATCGTTGCACATCCTGATATTGCCAAATCACTCAAGCGTCCACTCGTTAAAGTGCGCGGCGCAGGTGAGGCCATTAAAGGTCAGTTGGGCGGCCATGTTGACTTAACCTACTCGGGTGCACGCCGCTCGGGCGCCGCCGCCTTTGAAGAGGCTGGCATTACCCCACAAGATATTAAATACGCCTCAATCTACGACAGCTTCACCATCACTGTCTTGATGCAACTTGAAGACCTCGGCTTTTGCAAAAAGGGTGAAGGCGGCAAGTTTGTATCAGATGGCAACTTGATTTCGGGTGTGGGCAAACTGCCTTTCAACACCGATGGCGGTGGCCTATGCAACAATCACCCCGCCAACCGCGGCGGTATCACCAAGGTAATCGAAGCTGTGCGTCAACTGCGCGGCGAAGCTCACCCTGCCGTACAAGTTAAAAACTGCGATCTTGCTTTGGCACACGGCACAGGCGGCCTGCTTGGCGCGCGTCACGGCAGTGCAACCCTGATTCTGGAGCGTGCATAATCATGACCATGATGTATCAACCCAACCCACTTCCCGCACCCGCCAAAGAACCCGGCAACGAACCCTTTTGGGATGCGGCCCGTACTGGTAAATTTCTGGTTAAGTTTTGTACCTCGTGCAAAAAGCCACACTGGTATCCACGCACTTTGTGCCCTTTTTGCTTCGGTGAAACCGAATGGAAAGAAGGCTCAGGTAAAGGCGTCATTTACTCGTTAAGCGTGATGCAACGCGGCAATCCAAACCCCTATTGCATCGCTTACGTCACACTCGAAGAAGGCGTCACAATGATGACGCAAATCGTCGATTGTGATTTGGCCGCTTTAAAGATTGGTCAAAAAGTGAAACTGGTCTTCAAACCGACTGAAGGCGACGGCCCACCTGTGCCAACGTTTACACCGGTTTAACCGGCTGAGTTGTTGTCAGTGAAAAAGGATCCTTCGCCGGGTCCTTTTTTTTAGGGTAAAGAACTACGCATGATCCGCGTAGTCAATGCGACTTCATGCAGTCGAACGCCCGGCGGGGACTCTACTCAGTGTCTGCTGTTGAGGCAAAGATAGATCATGAGACTCTGCGCAGCACCGCACATCGCACAGCCCTTGCATCGTCAAAATTCAATGTGTAATCGTACCGAATACACATTGACCGGGCCACGGTCTGCATTGAAACAGGGGTTTTGAATGCGCTGATAGTCGGCGGTGGCCCAAAGCGATTTATGAATTTTTAAGCTGTAGTAGATTTCAAAAATGCCTTCGCGCTGGTAATTGAGCTTGCCGTCACCGCAAAAGAAGTTATTACCGCCTGCCGACAAATACTCGCGATTTGCGCCAGAGATACCATTTGAGGCGTAAGCCAAGCCCAGCACATCGTCTGGCCGAGCCCAAAAGTTTCCTTTTACTGACACGCCAACCAACACAGAGTTGTTCACATCCGTGAACGAATAGCCTTCTGTCACGCCGTTGTTCCAGCTGTATCGCGCAAACACCCCAACGCTATCGGTGACATTTTGCTCAAGGCTGACACCAAAGCCGTATTTGGACTGCTCTTTACGAACGTTGGCGACATCAGGTGTGCCACCAAACTGACGCGCATAGCTCAGGGCGTCGTTGAAGTTGCCAAATTTTGCGACATTACGAAAGCCTAAAACACGCAGGCGACCTGGTTGCCCAAAGATCTCGTGACCATGCTCGATTTCGGCGTTATCGCTGTACGCATTTGTAAAATTGCTATTTAACTGCAAACCATTTGACTCAACCGGTAAAAGATTTCGACCCATCCTGAAGGCCCAGTCATCGTGGTAGTACTCAAGCGCCACGCCGCGTGTGTAACCACGCGCGTCGGCTGGAGTATCCCAGGCTGCGTAATCCATCATTGACCAGTTCATGAATTGGGTACGTGGATCGTGCGCAAAAGCGTTTTGATCGAAGATGTCAGTGATGGCATAGACGCCACCGGTAAACACCAAGCGCCGTTTATCGACAGATTCTGCAAACTGGTTAAAGCTCGCCTCACGCTCAACCGTGCCGCCGCCAAAGCCAAAGGTCTGGCGCACAAAGGCACGGGCCCAGTAGGTTGTTGGATCGCCATTACCCGCTTTTTGCGCCTCGCCGTTGGTGATGCCGCCAAAGCCTCTTAATCCAGAAAAAGGAACACCTTGGGTGACTTCGGGATCAAGAAAGAACTCAGTCCCTTTCCAGGGGCGGACACCTAAAAACGCGGTACCAGTGAGCGTATAGCCAAGTTCACCTTTGGGGTTCAAGCTACTGACCCCAGAATACGGTGCTGAAAAACCAGGGTGCTTTTGCCAGACCCAAGTCGACTGCACGTTGGCCGTAAAGTACTCGAACGCGGGTTCGTTAGCCACAGTCAAACTCGGCACCCATAAGCACGCCGCTGCCCATAGCGCAGCAAAACACTCAACACGTCGAAATTTGTGACTGAAAAACATAACAATAACGTTTATTTGGTAATGAGAACCATTATCATAAAAAATCTTTGCAACTGTAGAAACTCACGCATATTTTTTTGAAGGTACCAAGGCTGCCGATCTCTTTTCAGAAGTTACGTAGTACAACAGGTTAATATTTCACCAATGCTACCGACCACGCCAACTGCCCGCCTCTTGCTCATCGAAGACGAGCAAGATATGGCTCGCTATCTGAGCAAAGGCCTTGAAGAAGCCGGCTATGCGGTGACCCATGCTGACCAAGCTGACCAAGCCTTAAGACTTGCTCTAGAGCAGCAATGGGACATCTTGATCGTCGACCGGATGCTACCCAATGAGCAAGACGGGCTAGATATCATCAAAGCTGTTCGTCTGGCAGCCGTACAAACTCCAGTGTTGGTACTAAGCGCGCTCGCGAGTTTAGACGATCGCGTGCGGGGTCTGCGCGAAGGGGGCGATGATTATCTGACAAAACCCTTCGCCCTACCCGAACTTCTGGCCCGACTTGAGGCGCTGATCAGACGCGCCAACCCCTCTGCCAACATCAACGTCGACAGCCGGCAGCTCAAGCTAGCAGACTTAACGCTCGATTTGTTATCACGCAAGGCTGAGCGGGCGGGCCAGCCCATCACATTGCAGCCACGCGAATTTAAGCTACTCGAATATCTGGTGCGTAATCAAGGTCAGGTGGTCACACGCAAAATGTTGCTCGAATCGGTCTGGGATTTTCACTTTGACCCCGGCACAAATGTGATTGATGTTCAGGTGAGCCGCTTGCGTAACAAAATCGATAAAGGTCACAGCACACCGCTTGTTCATACGGTGCGCGGTGTCGGATACAGGTTTGGCGTAGATGGATAGAATCTGGCATTCAGTCGCCTTTCGCCTCGCTCTGCTCTGCGGGGGGCTCGTGGTGGCCTCGGTATTGGTGTTGTCTTCGGTGTTTTACTTTGTGTCCTTAGGGCTGTTAGCACGAAACATTGACAGTAAAATTTTATCGATCACCGAAAAGTTTAGCGAAGACGCCGAAAGCAATGGTCTGTTTGTTGTGGCACAGCGAATCGAATCAACCCTTAGCGATGGCGTTGACTCTGACGTTGAAATCTTGTTACTCACCAATGCACTCGGTCAAAAGTTGGCTGGCAATATTTCGGGCTGGAACGAAGCGTCTACACCACTCGATCAAACCATCGATCACATGGTGAATCGTGGTGACCGGCTTGTGCCAAGTCGCATTCGCTTACATAAAATCAGTGATGGGTCGCTGCTGGTGGTTGGCCGCGACATGCAAGATTTAAGTGAGATTCGCAACTTGATCGGGCGTGCCGTGGTCATTGGCGGTGTCAGCGCAATCCTGCTCGCACTTCTCGCAACGCTTGTGTTTCGCCACCAACTCGAGCGACGAATTTGGGCAATTCGGCATACCACCCAAGAAATCGAAGCGGGTAACCTCGATCGTCGTATCGTGCTCTCGGGCACCCCCGACGAATTTGATCGGTTAAGCGCTGACATCAACCGCATGCTGGATCGGATACAACACTTGATGGAAGGTGTTCGTCATGTCTCGAACACCATTGCCCATAACCTGCGTACCCCACTCGGGCTCATCCGAGGGCATCTTGAAGAGGCCCTGCGAGGGGTGCCTGAGCAACGCAAACTTGAAAACGCCGGACATTTTGCGATTGGTGCAATCGACGACTTAATCGTCGTGTTAGAAAAGCTCTTGCAAATCGCCGAAGCCGAATCCGGCACCCGTCGGCAACCTTTCGAGCCGGTCTTGCTGCGTACGGTCGTGACCGATTTGCTTGAGCTTTACGATGCCGCCGCTGAAGCGCTTGGGGTAACGCTCATCGTTGACATTGAGGGTGAGCCCACCCTCCCCGGCGACAAAGACTTGCTAGCCGGCATCCTGGCCAACTTGATTGACAACGCGCTCAAATACGCAGGGTCACCCGCTGTGATCAAGATACAGGTCAGAGAAACTACCCAAGCCATTTCAATCATCGTACAAGACAACGGACCAGGCATTGCAGCGCACGAACGCAGCAAGGTGGTACAGCGCTTTTACCGCTTGAGTTCAAACCGCCCTGGTAGCGGCTTGGGGCTTTCGATCGTGTCGGCCTTTACGCACTTACACGATGGCGAGTTGTTCATTGAAGACGCGCAACCAGGTCTAAAAGTGCGTATTGAACTGCCAAAATTGCTTGCGCCGACGCCCTAAGCCTCAAGCATCAAGCATCAAGCGGCCACTTGGGACGCCGAATTTTTGTGTAGGTGAGTGTTTTCCAGTCGGGGGTGGCCACACCTTTGCCGCCAACATAAATGACCTGCTTGGCGATTGTTGAAAACGACGCATAAAAATGTTGGGCTGACTTCACCACAACAATTTGCTTGTTGGCAATGTCACAACCAAGTTGCGTAAACAAATCGATGTTCATGGCCTGATTACGATTTGAGGTCAACACGATCTCGATACCCTGAGCGTCAACCAAGGCGCAATCACCTAACGGTGTTTGACCGCCCGACAAACTCGTCATCGACATCTCGCGTTTGAGCGCCTTGACTGTGCACTGAACATCAACCGGGTCGCCGGACAAGGGGCCGATCTTGCCGCCGATGCGCAACATCAGCGTCGCGCCAACGCCCGCATCAAAGGCGATTCGCGCAGCAATCGGATCCCAAAAAGGCCCAACTGCCGCCTGTTGAATCTTGCGTTCAAGCATACGTCGCAGCATAAACGTCGCGTCACCAACCGCGCCACTACCAGGATTATCGGCTCGGTCTGCTAGCACCACAGGGCCCGGCGCTGCGCTCAGGGCCTCATCCAACGCCTGATCAATACTACGATACGGCACCAGCAAAGACTCACGCATGCCAATTAACTCGTCGGCTAACTGACGCGCTAACGCCTGCGCGCCTGCGAGATCACCATTTGCATAGACCAGCACCTTAGTCCCCATTTCAGGGACATCGCCGGTGGCAAACCCATGCGCAACAGAGACCGACAAAATACCGTCTTTGCCGTCAAAGGATTGCAATCGTTTAACAATGCTTGCACCGGGCTCGCGGGTGGTATGAATCGGCACGATCATATGGCAATCGACTAGGGCCGCAACAGGTTGAATCTTTTTTTCGTACGTTGCGAAGCACAAATCGACCAGTTCTTTGGCACGCGCCATGATATCGGTGTGAGGATATTCTTTGTACAACACCAGCACATCGGCTTGTTGAACCATCTGCGAACTTAAGTGCGCATGTAAATCAAGCTCGGCGCCAACCACGACTGTTGAGCCGACCATCGCCCGAACCCGCGCTAACACGTCGCCTTCGCAATCATCGTAGCCATCTGCCACCATCGCACCGTGCATGCCCAGCACCACCATATCGACAGGCATCGCCTTTGCCAGGTCGGCCAATAACTCTTCGCGCAGGGTTTCGTACGCCTCACGAGTTGTCGTACCACTGGGTTGAGCGGCGGCAATCACACCCTCTGCAAGCTCCCAGCCTAACGCTGCACAGCGCTCGCGCAGCACATGCAGCGGCGCGCTTAAAAAAGTCGGCTTGCCCGGATGCGTGCCACTGGGGTAATAATCACGATCTTTAAACGAGGCCAAACTGGTCGGAAGCGGCGAAAACGTATTTGTCTCAGTACCCAGCGCTGCAAAAAAAACCCGCATACTGCCTCCTTAGTTCAAGCGGGTCACTTTTGAAAGTGATCCCGCTTTGCCCTGTTGATGTTGAAACATATTCGCCGTTCAGACGACTGAATACTAAGTCGACTCACGTTCAAGCACGCACAATCACTTGGGATATAACCTGGCGTTGATCATGTCATCGAAGTAGGTGAGGTTGTCACGCACATCGTACGATTTACCGTTTGCTCTGATCGTGCCGTTAGTCAATTGAAAGCTTGCCCGTAATCCTTCGCGGGTTTCGGTCGCTAACCCGAGCAAAAGGGCTAATCGTTTTTGTGTGTTATCAATGATCCGCCCCTGCGCCTCGAGCTTGCCATTCGCCTTGACCGACTGAGCAAGCGAGAACTTATCTGCAGCCGCACCAACGGGCTTACTCACCTCGATCAAGAGATCGCCCTTAATTGAACCAGTCCCCATCTTGGCTGTCATGTTTGGCAAACCAATTGAAAAACCTTTAGCCACCAGAGTTTGCAAGGCACCACTCGCACGGGCTTGCTCGTCAGCAGTCAAGTTTCGAAAGTCGTTCGAATCGGTGCTGATAGCAGACAGTGTATCGACACTTGTAACATCCAGACCTTTGACGGCTAATTCGATCAGTAAGTCGCTGAGCTTTTGGCCCGCAACGGTCAAACTCGCGATCTTTGGAATCACGCTAACTTCGAGCTTGGCGTTATTTTCTGTGATGGCGACGTCGACTGCAACAGACTCGGCGGTTGCGGTTTTTGTACTGAACTTATCGATCGCAAAGTGCATGACACCAAGCCCGCGGGCGCGATTTTGAATGTCGCTGGTAAAACTCACGCCTTGCACATCAAGCGCATGATCTTCGCCGCGCGAACTCAAGCGATCGGTTTTCCATTGCAACGCGACTGTTTTGTCACCCCAGGCAATGTTGCCACTTGAAGGCGACAAATGAAACAACTCTTTACCCTGCTTCATGGCAAGTTCAGGCAGTTTCAGAGTGGATAGCGCCTTGCCGCCATAGGCAAGCTGGCCCTGCCCGGTTAATTTAATTTCAGAGCCAAACAACCGATTGAACTCTGTACCCGTTTTGCCGGTAGGCTTAACCTCCCACTTAAAACGCATCGATGATGAGGGCAACAGCAAGTTCTCAACGCTATAGTTAACTTGTAACGCAAACATTTGATTGCCACTGTTTGCCTCGATAGCAACATCATTAAACCGAATTTCAAACTTACCGGCTGAGGACAGCAGACCTTGTTTATGCTCAGGTTGCACCATCCGAATGGCTGCGTTTTGCCCTGCCTTTGCGCTCAGGTTCGCGACAATCGTCGCCACAGAGCGACCCACATAGATGCTAGCGCCCAGCCAACCCGACACAGCAACGACAACGACAACAACCAACGAGATCAGTAATTTTTTCATGCGCTTGTCTTATAAAAATACACGACTAAAAGAATTCAAAAACACACTAGCGACCAAATTCGTTTGAAAGTTCTGCCGCGCGGTCGTTGGCGGCAGCCATGGCTTGCGCGACAATTGCTGAGAAATGCTGCTGAGCAAACACATCTAAGGCAGCAGCTGTGGTACCCCCTTTTGAGGTCACACGCTCTCGCAGAACGGCGGGTGTTTCAGTTGACTCAGCCGCCAACTGTGTTGAACCCGCCAAAGTCCCTAACGCCAGCGTACGCGCCTGCTCAGCCGATAGGCCTAAGGCTTGGGCCCCAGCAATTAAAGACTCTAAGAACAAAAATACGTAGGCTGGGCCACTGCCCGACAGCGCGGTGACCGCGTCGATGGCCTGGTCGTGATCCACCCATACCACTTGCCCCACAGCGCTCAGCAATTGAGTTGCAATGTCTTTCTCTGCCTTGCTTAGGCCTTCGACAGCAGCCATCCCAGTCACGCCAGCACGCACCAAGGCGGGAGTATTCGGCATACAACGCACCAAGCGTGTGTAGGGCTGCTCGGGCGAGCCGAGCCAAGTTGCAAGAGAATGTATAGAAATACCAGCTGCGATACTAATGATCAAGGTATCGGGTTTGAGCCAAGGTTTGCATTGCAACACCACCTCACGCATTTGTTGCGGCTTGACGGCGAAGATCCAGACTTGTTGGTCAGAGAGCGAAGCGTCTGGTGCGCTGGCAACACTGATGCCACGGGCTTGCCACTGCTCACGCAAGACCTCAGCGACCTCGAGGACGTGCAACTGTGAGGGTGCACAGCCTTGCCCAAGCAAGCCCGAAACCAAAGCACTTGCCATATTGCCGCCGCCGATGAACGCGACCGAAGGGATATGATTCATTTCATGTCTTCAAAAAAATTACGGGAAAATGATCGTCTGCGCCAAGATACCGCAGAATACGGCAAAGCCAATCCAGGTATTGTGTAAAAACGCACGAAAGCACGCTTCGCGCGTACGGGGTCTGATCCACGCAAGATGCAGCGCAGCAATCCCAGCACTGGCCAAGAGCCCCAACGCATAGGGCCAGCCATACGACAGCAGATACCCCACCCACCCGAGCAACAGCAGCGTGCAGGCGTAGCAAAGCGCCACGCAGAATATATCGTACTTTCCGAAGGTGATGGCTGAGGTTTTCAGCCCCAGACGAAGATCATCGTCACGATCCACCATTGCATACTCAGTGTCGTAGGCAATTGCCCAAAAAATGTTCGCTAGCAGCATCAACCACGCCACCAAGGGCACAGAATCGAGCGTGGCAGCAAACCCCATCGGTATGCCAAAACCAAAGGCAATCCCCAGATAAGCCTGCGGTATCGCAAAAAACCGTTTAAATAACGGATACGTGACCGCTAAGATTGCAGCAATCACGGCCAAAGCGAGTGTGAGCCCATTCAACGACCAAACTAGCGCCAGACTAAGCAGCCCTAAGACGGCTGCCACCCAAAGCGCCTCGTTCGGTTTGATCAGGCCTGCGGTCAACACACGTTGCTCAGTGCGTTTGACGTGCCGATCGACGTCGCGATCAAAATAATCGTTCATGGCGCAACCGGCCGAACGCATGAAGACCGTGCCCAACACAAAAATGATTAAGAGCTTGACGCTTGGCCATCCTTGAGCGGCCACAAACAGGCCCCACAGCGTTGGCCACAGCAAGAGCAAAATACCGATTGGCTTATCAATACGCACTAAGCGGCCGTATAACCAAAGACGTTGCCTGAGTTTGTTCATTAAGCGGTGCAGCCTGTCTGTCAACTAACTACGTAAAAAATCTTCACGCCCGCGCATCCAGCGTGCTAAGTGGCGCTCGACGATCTGCGGAGCCTTTGCCCGCAACTCTGTCGCGGTTTCGCGCGCCGCGACCACCAGCGCACTGTCGGTGGCAAGATCTGCGAAGCGCAACAACGTAACCCCTGACTGTTTTGATCCTAAGAGCTCACCGGGACCGCGTAAATCAAGATCACGTTGCGCGATTTCAAAACCGTCTTGAGTTTCGTACATGGCTCGCAGACGCTCACGTGCCAGCATTGACAACGGCGTTTGGTACAGCAACACACACACTGACTTTGCGACCCCGCGCCCAACACGACCACGCAACTGGTGCAGCTGCGCTAAGCCAAACCGCTCGGCGTGCTCAATGACCATCAACGAAGCATTAGGGACATCGACACCAACTTCGATGACGGTTGTTGACACCAGCACGTTGATATTCGCTTCACGAAACGCTTTCATGACGGCGGCTTTTTCTGCAGTGGGCAGTTGCCCGTGCACTAAACCAACGGTGTAGTCTGGCAAGGCTTGAGTCAGGGCAAGGTGCGTGTCGACCGCCGTTTGTAAGTCAAGGGATTCACTTTCTTGCACCAGCGGGCACACCCAGTACACTTGTTGCCCTATAGCACAGGCTTGAGCAACATGACCAAGCACTTGATCGCGCCGCGCGCTCGAGATTAATTTCGTGACGACGGGTGTACGCCCAGGTGGCAAGGTGTCAATCGATGACACCTCAAGATCTGCATAAAACGTCATGGCCAGCGTACGCGGAATTGGCGTGGCGCTCATGGTCAGTTGGTGCGGGATCCAGTCTTTATTTGCAGTTGGTTTGCTCGCGGCAGACTGCTGGGTAGGTACTGTCGAAATACTCGGCGCCGTCAGCATAGCGGGCCCTGCAGAGGTGGTCGCCATTGCAGGCGTACGGGGCGCCTCGAGCTCTTCTCCTTTTTTAGACAACGACAGCCGTTGAGCGACACCAAAGCGGTGTTGCTCGTCAACAATCACCAAGCCTAAATCAAAAAACTCTACTGAGTCTTGAATCAACGCTTGGGTGCCAACAATCAAACGTGCTCGCCCACTTGAAATAGCTTCGTTAGCAATTTTGCGTGCTTTGGGCGTAATGCTGCCGGTTAACCAGCACACCTCAATCCCAAGCGGCTCGCACCACATTTTTAATTTTTGAAAATGCTGTTCAGCCAAAATTTCAGTAGGAGCCATGAGGGCGACCTGCACACCTGCATCAATTGCCTGCAAGGCAGCAAGCGCAGCCACTACGGTTTTGCCACTTCCGACATCGCCCTGCAGCAAGCGATACATCGGAAACTCGCGTTGCAGATCGGCGCTGATCTCATTGGTGACACGCTGCTGTGCGGACGTCAAACTAAAAGGCAAAGACTTCAGCAAGCGCGCGCACAAGCTGTCGGGCTTTGAATTCGCTTTTAGGCTTTTTGCACGTAAACTGCGTCGCGCATCACGGGCCGCCGCCAATGAGAGCTGCTGTGCCAGTAATTCATCGAACTTAATGCGCAACCACGACGGATGCGTGTGCTCAATTAAGGCGTGAGCATCCATGTCAGGTGTGGGTGCATGAAGCGTGCGAATCGCTTCAGCAAAGCTCTGTAAGCCTAGTCGTTTTATTAAGGCGGGCTCGAGTGTATCGTTGAGCTCGACTCGTTCGAGCGCTTGCCCAATCGCTTTGCGTAAACTCGGCTGGGATAAGCCGTCTGTCGTGGGGTAAACCGGAGTTAACGCCGCTGGTAACGGCGAGTCGGCAACCGTAACCTTGGGGTGAATGATTTCATAACCATGCAAGCCGCCGCGTACCTCTCCCCTAATCCGCCACCGCCTTCCAACCTGCATCTGTTGTTGTTGATTAGGGTAAAACGTGAGCCATCGCAGCCCAATCTCACCCGTTTCGTCTTGAACAACAGCCGTTAACTGCCGACGAGGTTGGTAGCTGGCGTCAGACCGAATCACCATGGCCTCGATCTGCGCTGAGCGACCGGGCCGCAGGCTCGAAATTGGCATGATTTCGGTTTCGTCTTCGTAACGAAGCGGCAAATGCAAAATCAAATCATGCGGGCTCACTAGCCCCAAACGCTCAAGCTTTTGCTTGGTCGTGGCAACGGCCTTAGGCCGAGCAGAAACCTTAGCGGGGGTGTGCTGAGCGGTACCCACGGCTAATTTGCGTCGACGAACCGCTAAACGACAATGATCGCTTCAATCTCGAACTGAGCGCCCTTTGGCAAACTTGCAACGCCAACGGTTGAACGCGCCGGAAACGGCTCTGGCAGCAATTCGGCCATAATGCCATTAGCGATCGCAAATTGACCTAAGTCGGTTAAAAACAATGTGAGTTTGACGATGCTGTCTAAACGACCACCAGCGGCCTCAATGACCGCTTGCATATTGGCAAAAGACTGACGAACCTGCGCCTCAAAATTTTCTGAGACCATATTGCCGGTTGCTGGTACCAAGCCAATCTGACCCGATAAATAGACGGTACGGCCCGCTGGGGCCACAATCGCCTGCGAGTAAGGGCCGACGGCTGCCGGAGCAGCGTTTGTGTGAATGACTGACTTTGACATGAGGGCTTTCCTTCAGTTGACTACTGAATTGTAACGCCCACCCGTCAAGCGTTGGAGTCTACCCCCATCGGATCCATCCCGAGCTCGCGCAGCTTACGAGTAATGGTATTGCGCCCCATTCCTAACCGAGCCGCGGCTTCGACCCGACGGCCGCGACAGACCTCGAGCGAAGACTGCAACAACGCGCGCTCAAACTGTCGCGTTAACACAGTCCAGACCTCTGGTTCTGAGCGCGACAGGCGCACATTTGCGTCAAGCGCCAGCAGCTCTTGCCACGTTTGGTTGCCACCTAAGTCATGGCCTGAGCCAATGCGTGTCGCACTCGTTTTGGCTGCGCGGACTTCTGGAGGTAAATCACCCACCTCTACCGTTTGGCCGGGAGCCATCACAGTTAACCAGTGACAAAAATTCTCGAGCTGTCGAACATTGCCTGGATAATCAAATTGCGACAGCGCGTGAACGGCCGCCTCTGACAGGCGTTTGACAGGCACCCCGACCGCTCTGGCAGACACTGCCAAAAAGTGCTTGGCCAAGTCGGCAACGTCTTCGCGTCTTTCTCGTAACGCAGGCAATCTTAAGCGAATGACATTTAACCGATGAAACAAGTCTTCGCGAAACTTTCCTTCTTGAACACGTTCTTCAAGTGGTTGGTGCGTTGCGGCCACAATCCGTACGTCAACACGAACGGGTTGTGCCCCCCCAACGCGATAGAAAGTACCTTCTGACAGCACGCGTAACAATCGCGTTTGCAGCTCAAAGGGCATGTCACCGATTTCGTCTAAAAATAGGGTGCCACCGCCCGCCTCTTCAAAACGACCGCGGCGTAACGCGTTGGCGCCCGTGAATGCTCCACGCTCGTGGCCAAACAGCTCGGCCTCGAGCAAGTCGCGTGGGATCGCAGCAGTATTCAAGGCAACAAACGGCCCTTTCGAGCGTGCGCCATGGCTGTGCAACGCGCGGGCCACCAATTCTTTACCGGTACCAGACTCACCAGTGATCAACACCGTGACATTTGATTGCGCCAGGCGCCCGATGGCTCGAAACACCTCTTGCATTGCAACCGACGCCGACTGCGTCAACATTCCTTTATCGGTGGCCAACACAGCGGGTGCCGCAGCTTGTGCCGAGACCTCTTCTGCCGTCGGCTCTTGCATCGCGCGCGAAATCAGAGCCACCGCCTCATTAATATCGAAAGGCTTGGCGAGGTAGTCAAACGCCCCACCTTGAAAGGCAGAAACGGTACTGTCAAGGTCGCTATACGCCGTCATAATGATGACCGGCAGCGTGGGATATTTTTCTTTGACTTCTTTCAACAAGGTCAAGCCATCCGTGCCTGGCATTCTGATATCAGAGACGAGGGCCGAAGGCGACCCGAGTTTCAAGGCCGCTGACACTTCAGAGGCGTTGACAAAGCTGCGCGTGGGTATATTGGCACGACTGAGTGCCTTTTCAAGGACCCAGCGAATAGCTTGATCATCATCTACGATCCAGACTGGTTTCATCAAAGAGGCTCCATAGGTAATTGCAAACGAAACTCGGTATGCCCGGGTTGCGATTCAAACTCAATCACACCACCCTGCTGTTGGATGAAGTCTTGGGCCAGGCTTAAACCAAGCCCCGTGCCGCCGTCTCGACCCGTCACGAGTGGATGAAAAATACGGTCTTTTAAACTCTCTGGCACGCCGGGCCCGTTATCGGTGACCGTAACAACAGCTGCCAGACGGTGCTGTTTATGTCGCAACAAGACTTGGCGCGCGATCCGCGTCTTGATCGTAATGTGGGGTGACTGCGTGGGCTGAAAGCCCGTCATAATCTGTGCGGCATTGCGAACAATATTCAGAAGCGCCTGCATCACACGCGCAGGATCGGCGCGAAACTCTGGCATTGAGGCATCGTAATCACGCAACAGTGCAACATCGCGAAACTCAGCGCGCACCAGTGCACAGACTCTTTCGCAAACCTCATGAATGTTGACCGCTTGCCATTGAACCGGCATGCGTTGTGGCGCGGCTAGCCGATCGACTAATGCCTGCAGCCGGTCGGCCTCAGAAATGATGACGCTGGTGTATTCACGCAAAGCGGGGTCAGGCAACTCTGACTCAAGCAACTGTGCCGCACCACGCAGACCACCAAGCGGGTTTTTGACCTCGTGCGCCAAGTTACGCAAGAGCTCGTGTTGGGTATCAATCTCGTCGACCAAACGACTGCTGCGGTCGACTAATACGCGTTGTTCGACATCTTTGATTTCGATTAACGCAGACCACAAAGGCTGAGCTAAGGCGACAGAAGTGACCGCAACCTCAACGGTTTCGGCACCACGACGCAAGCGAGCAAATTGTCGGCAATCGGCAACCTCGCCGGCGCAGGCTTGTTCAAACGAATGCTCTAGCGCACTGTCGCGCTCAAACAAAAAGGCGGCCGGCTGCCCCAATAAGTTGCGCCGAGACCGCCCAAACATCACTTCTGCTGCCGCATTCGCCTCTACGACTTCTCCAGCCGGGTTCAGTAAAAGAACCGTGGTGGAGAGTAGATCGAAGGCTTCAGCGAAGTACATGGTATTCGGGTCACACGCGACCCGACTCCAGGGTTAAACAGCAAATTACAGGCTGTAATACATGTCGAATTCGACGGGATGGGTCGTCATGCGCAAGCGATTGACTTCTTGCATTTTCAGATCCACGTAGGCATCAAGCATTGCATTACTAAACACACCACCGCGGGTTAAGAATTCGCGATCTTTGTTGAGCTCTTCGAGCGCTTGCTCGAGTGAACTGCAAACGGTTGGGATCTTTGCATCTTCTTCGGGTGGTAAATCGTACAGATTTTTGTCTGCTGGATCGCCAGGATGAATCTTGTTTTGCACGCCATCCAGACCCGCCATCATCAAGGCCGAGAAAGCCAAGTATGGGTTAGCAAGTGGATCAGGGAAACGTGTTTCGATGCGACGGCCTTTTGGATTGGCGACGTAAGGAATACGAATCGAGGCTGAGCGGTTGCGTGCAGAGTAAGCAAGCTTTACAGGCGCTTCGTAATGTGGGACCAAACGCTTGTAAGAGTTTGTGCCAGGATTAGTGATCGCATTGAGCGCGCGCGCGTGCTTGATGACACCACCGATGTAATACAGCGCAAATTCAGACAAGCCAGCGTAGCCGTTACCTGCAAACAGGTTTTGACCGTCTTTCCAGATTGACTGGTGTACGTGCATGCCTGAACCGTTGTCACCGACCACAGGCTTTGGCAAGAACGTTGCTGTTTTGCCGTAAGCATGGGCAACATTGTGCACGGTGTACTTGAGGATTTGGTTCCAGTCAGCACGTGTTACCAAGGTGCTGAACT
The DNA here is from genome assembly GCA_947378965.1 of Alcaligenaceae bacterium. Lineage (GTDB taxonomy): Bacteria > Pseudomonadota > Gammaproteobacteria > Burkholderiales > Burkholderiaceae_B > Zwartia. The sequence goes on from CANCMG010000050.1 coordinate 15,997, forward strand.
TGGTACCGATTTCCATCTGACCGGCGCCCGCCACTTCGTGGTGATGCACTTCGACAGGGATGCCAGCTTCTTCAAGCAACAAGCACATCTCTGAGCGCATGTCTTGCATTGAGTCAACCGGAGGCACTGGAAAGTAACCGCCCTTCACGCGTGGACGGTGGGCCATGTTGCCGCCTTCTGAGTCGATGCTGCTCGACCAGTGGGCTTCGTCTGACTTGATCTTGACGTGGCAGCCTGACATATCGTCGCCCCAAGTCACGCCGTCGAACACAAAAAATTCTGGCTCAGGACCAAAGAAGGCCGTGTCGCCTAAGCCACTTGCTTTCAAATAGGCTTCGGCACGCTTGGCCAGCGAACGTGGATCGCGATCGTAGCCTTTCATGTCTGAGGGCTCGACCACATCGCAGGTCAGAATCATGGTTGACTCTTCACGGAACGGGTCCATGTGAGCGGTATTTGGATCGGGAATCAGGAGCATATCCGAGGCTTCGATGCCTTTCCAGCCAGCAATTGACGAACCGTCAAACGCATGACCTTCGGTAAACTTTTCGGTGTTCATCTGACTAACAGGAACCGAAACGTGCTGCTCTTTGCCCATGGTGTCCGTAAAACGAAAGTCGACAAACTTGACTTCGTCTTCGGCAATCTTCTTTAGAACATCTTGAGAGGTGCTCATACTGACTCCGGAAAAGTGAAAATGATGACTATTAAAATTTGCTGCGAGATCATCTTGGTTGATATCAAGCAACATTCATGCCAGACATTTATTACTAAAATGCCCAAAAAAGTGCAGATTAAAGCACCGATATAGTGCGCCATGCACCAAACCATGCACTACATCGGTGATTTTACAAGAATAAGGCTTGTAATTCATTCAGAAACCGCCAGCCTACCTCGGTTGCCTGCAGACGTAACGGATCGTCAAGCAACAAACCTTTTTCAGTGGCTAACAGCAATGCCTTGTTCATTGACGCAATTGGCAACCCGCAACGCTCAGTGTACAGCGTAGAGGCAACACCTTTTTCAAGCCGTAAGGCATTGAGCATGAACTCAAAGGGCAATTCGGCGGTGTTGAGTTGCCGCTTTTCAGCGATATGAGTCGCGTCGCGTGCAAGGGCCGAACGCATCCAGCTTTCGGGATTGCGCTGGCGAGTGTGCCGTTCAATCCGATCGTGAAACGAGAGCTTGCCATGCGCGCCAGGACCGAGCCCTAAGTAATCGCCAAACTCCCAGTAGTTGACGTTGTGGCGCGCACGCGCACCTGGCTTGGCAAACGCCGAGACTTCATAGCGTTCAAAACCAGCCGCCTGCGCCAGGGAAACGATGGCCTCCTGCATGTCGCAGGCAAGCTCGTCATCAGGAACGGCCGGCGGATACTTAGCAAAGACCGTGTTGGGCTCAAAGGTCAAGTGATACATCGACAAATGTTCGGTGCCAAAACTGAGTGCCTCGCGCGCATCTTGCTCACATTGCCCAAGCGTTTGCCCAGGCAATGCAAACATCAGATCTAAATTGACACGCCCCACCGCACGCTGCGCCATTTCAATGGCCGCGCGAGCCTGCCCTGCATCATGCACCCGGCCCAAGGCTAGCAACTTAGCGTCGTCAAACGACTGAATCCCAAGAGAAATTCGGTTGACGCCACTGGCCGCATACGCCATAAACCGCTCAGCTTCTGCCGTACCTGGATTCGCCTCGAGTGTAATTTCAGCATCGGGCCACAGATTTAAATGCGAGCGCAACATCGCCAATAAGCGTTCGATACCCGCGGCGCTGAGCAAACTAGGGGTGCCACCGCCAATAAAGACCGTGTGAACCTGGCGGCCCCAAATGTCGGGTAAAGCCTGTTCGAGATCGGCCTGCAGCGCATCAAGGTAGCGCCCCTCAGGGAGCACTGCCGGTTGCTCGTGCGAATTGAAATCACAGTAAGGACACTTGCGCACGCACCACGGCACGTGCACATACACAGACAAAGGTGGCAAGGACGTCAAGCGTGGGCGATCGGCAATGTCAGCCAACACCGCGGCCTTAGCTTGGTGCGCGCTCGAAATAGGAATCACACGACTCATGGGCGTTGGGTCTCGGTTAGGTCTAGCAGCGCACGACTCATTCGCGGCGCCTCTCTGTGATGCCTCGCAGCACCAAACCCGTGGATGGAGGAGTCCATTCTGCCGTTGATAGCGTTTGACTCATCGTGACTGCGAAGCCGTCACTAAACCACGCGCCGCTAATTGCCTGAGCAATTGCTGCAAGGCTTGCCCGCGATGGCTGATTTGATTTTTAAGCGCAGGGGCAAGCTCTGCTGCCGTACAGCCCTGCTCGGGCAGATAAAAATACGGGTCATACCCGAAGCCATTTGCGCCTTGCGGTTGATCGACAATCTCGCCAAACCAGTTTGCCTCGGCCACGACAGGCTGTGGGTCGTCGTGACGAGTCACTAGCACAAGCACTGCCACATACCAAGCACGACGATTGGTTTGGCCCTGCAAGGCGCGCACCAACTTTTGATTGTTGGCAGCATCACTGCGCGAACCGTGTTCAGCTTCAGCATACCGAGCAGAATGAATACCGGGCTCTGCGTTGAGTGCTGCAACGCACAGCCCAGAATCATCGGCCAAGGCCGGCAGGCCTGACAACAAGCTGGCATGACGCGCCTTGGCGAGCGCGTTTTCGAGAAACGTGGGATGCGGTTCGGGCGCGTCGGGGATATTCAACGTGCCCTGCGCGATCAGTCGGATGCCGAGCGGGCTAAACAAGGCGTCAAATTCGCGCAGTTTTCCGGCGTTGCCAGAGGCCAAGACGACCGAGGTCAAAACCGAAGACGTTGCTAGGGCCTCAGCAGGAGATGGTTCAGCCAAAGCCGAAGCAGACGCGCTCAGATTAATTGAGGCTTCGATCAACGTCGAAGCGGACACGCTCGGCTTAATTGAGGCTTCGATCAACGTCGAAGCGGACACGCTCGGCTTAGGAAAGGCCTCAGTCATCTCGCTGGCGCCGCCGTACCCGCTTTGCCCGTTCGTGCGACAACCTCATTTGACTGCACATCTTCAAGCAGCATCGCCACGAGGTCGCGTGCAAAGCTTGGCAAGCGTTGCAACTCGCGTACACAGATATGCAGCCTGCGCTCAGACCACTCGTCAGACAATCTGACGATCTTGATGTTGAGGCGCTGAGCGTAACGCCGTGCGGCCTGCTCTGGCACCACGCCAATCCCCACCCCCGCCTCAATCATGCGGCAAACTGACTCAAAATTGCTGACCTCAACCCGAAATCGAAAAGAGTGACCCAAATTATCAGCGGCCTGAATCAAAAAGGCGTGAATCGCGCTCCATTCTGACAGCCCGACATATTCAAAATCAAGGGTATCGGCAAAAGCAACTTCAGCCATTGCCCCAAGAGGGTGGTCGGTCGATGTGACTAACACCAGGCGGTCGGCCCGATAGGGCAAAAACTCAAGGGCCGAGGCCGCTGGCTGGCCGGCAACAATGCCGATGTCGGCCGACCCCTCGGTCACAGCCTTTACCACCATGTAACTTAATCGCTCGCGCAACTCAACGGTGACATCAGGGTGCGAGGACAAATAGCGACTCAAGACCGCTGGCATAAATTCGGTCATGGCGGTGGTGTTGGCAAGGACCCGAATCTGCCCCTTAATCCCCCTTGAATACTCGTGGATATCGCCACGTAGATGGTCGATTTGCCGCAACACCAAACGTGCGTGCCGCATAAACGCTTCGCCTGAGGGAGTCAGCGTCACACCCTGACTGTTGCGATGAAACAAGCGGGTACCGAAGTGATCTTCGAGGTTTTTGACCCGGTTACTGGCGGCAGGCAGCGACAGATGAGATTTTTCGGCCCCGCGGGTCAGGCTGCTCGCGTCGCCAATGTTGACCATGAGCTGCAAGTCGGTCAGATCAAAATGGTTGGCCATCGTGTTTTTAGTACCTTAATCATTCAAAAAGCCGAGGTTAACGAAACACCAATGGTCAGAAACCTCGCCTTGGGGCACATTATCGGCTGAATCTCAGCCCCTAATCATAAAGCCATACGCAAAATCATGAATACCCACGATCACCAGTACCAAGACATTCGCGATGCCATCCGTGACCTGTGTAAGCAGTTTCCAGACGAGTATTTTCGTAAGGTCGATGAGGTGCGCGGCTACCCTGAAGAGTTTGTCAATGCCCTCACCCAAGCTGGCTGGATGGCGGCGCTGATACCGCAAGAGTACGGTGGTTCAGGTTTGGGCCTGACCGAAGCATCGGTCATCATGGAAGAAATCAACCGTTGCGGCGGTAACTCTGGCGCTTGCCACGGTCAGCTCTACAACATGGGCACCTTGCTGCGCCATGGTTCAACCGAGCAAAAAAATCAGTACTTGCCAAAAATCGCTGCCGGCGAGTTACGCTTGCAATCAATGGGCGTGACCGAACCCACCACAGGCACTGACACCACAAAAATTAAAACGACCGCCGTCAAAAAAGGCGATCGTTATGTGATTAACGGTCAAAAAGTTTGGATTTCGCGTATTCAGCACTCGGATCTGATGATCTTATTGGCGCGTACGACCCCGCTTGATCAAGTCACGAAAAAATCAGAAGGCATGTCCATTTTTATCGTCAACTTGCACGATGCGATTGGTCATGGTTTAACGGTACGACCCATTCTGAATATGGTTAATCACGAAACCAACGAACTGTTTTTCGACAACCTCGAGATCCCTGCCGAGAACTTAATCGGCGAAGAAGGCAAAGGGTTCAAATACATTTTGGATGGCTTAAATGCCGAGCGCGCGCTGATCGCGGCTGAGTGTATTGGTGATGGGTATTGGTTTGTGGATCGCATCACCAAGTACGTCAAAGATCGCATCGTGTTTGGACGCCCAATCGGACAAAACCAGGGCGTGCAGTTTCCGATCGCGCGTTCGTTCATCAACGTTGAGGCCGCCAGCCTGATGCGTTACGAAGCTTGTCGTTTGTTTGATAACAATCAGCCTTGCGGCACCCAAGCGAACATGGCCAAGCTGTTGGCCGCCGACGCGTCGTGGGAGGCCGCCAACGCCTGCCTGCAATTTCACGGTGGCTATGGTTTTGCCTGTGAGTACGACGTTGAGCGCAAGTTTCGTGAAACCCGCTTGTACCAAGTTGCCCCAATTTCAACTAATCTGATTTTGTCGTATGTCGCCGAACACGTGCTCGGCCTTCCTCGTTCGTTTTAATAGGTGATAGACATGACTGCTGTTCGCTCTTCAGCTTCACCCCTCGTGCTGCATCCAAGCGCAGAGCTTGCAACGTTTGCCTCGCAACTTCAGTACAGCGACATCCCTGAAGCCGTCAGCTTGCGCTGCGAAGATTTGTTTTTAGACACCATGGCCTCAATTTTGGCTGGTTCAGGCGCTCGCGCAGTCAAGGCGATGGCCAAATACGCAGAACGCATGGGGCCCGCCGACGGCAAGTCTGAAGATTTTGTGAATCGACGCAAAACCTCGCCGATGTTTGCCGCCATGGTCAACGCAGCAGCTTCGCACGTGGTAGAACAAGACGATGTGCATAACGGTTCGGTATTTCACCCAGCAGCAGTGATTTTTCCACCCGCGTTGGCGGTGGCTCAGGCTATCGGCGCGTCGGGTAAAGACTTCATCACCGCCTCGGTGGTTGGCTACGAGGTCGGCATTCGGGTGGGTGAATTTTTAGGTCGTTCGCATTACAAGATTTTTCATACAACAGGCACCGCCGGTACTGTGGCAGCCGCGGTCACCGTGGGTCGCCTGCTTAAACTAAACCCCGAGCAAATGCTGCACGCGATCGGCTCGGCCGGTACACAGGCCTCGGGGCTCTGGGAGTTTTTGCGCGACGCTGCAGATTCAAAACAACTGCACACCGCTCACGCCGCCGCAAACGGGCTAGCCTCTGCCTATCTGGCGCTTGATGGTTTTACCGGTGCACGCCGGATTCTTGAAGGCGCGCAAGGCATGGCTGCAGGCATGTCAACCGATGCCGATCCGGCCAAGCTCGTAGATCGTCTGGGCACACGTTGGGCCTTACCTGAAACGTCATTTAAGTTTCATGCCTCTTGCCGTCACACCCACCCTGCTGCTGACGCTTTACAACAGGCCATGAAGCAGCACGGGCTAAAAGCCAGCGACGTCGCCTCGGTGGTCACACATGTTCATCAAGGGGCCATTGACGTGTTGGGCCCCGTGACTGATCCGCAGACTGTGCATCAGTCAAAGTTTTCGATGGGTACCGTGTTGGCGCTGATCGCTTTGCGTAACTCGGCCGATTTGGCGGGTTTTGACGGTGCGTTAAACGATGCCACAGTTGCGAACTTTCGCGATCGCGTCACCATGGAGCTTGACGAAGAGGTTGACACCGCCTACCCACAGCGTTGGATTGGTAAGGTCACCGTTAAGACGACCGACGGCCGTTCAGTCACTGGTCGTGTCGACGAGCCTAAAGGCGATCCAGGCAATACCTTGTCGCGTGACGAAATTGAGTTCAAAGCGATGCGCTTAGGTACCTACGAAGGTGCCGCCACCGAAGCACAGGTCAAGGCATTGATCAAAACGGTTTGGGGCATTCGTGGGCAAAGCGTGCTTGGCGACATTTTGGCGAAACCTTAATTAGGGGCCGCTTAAAAGGAAAGTTTGGTTTTGCATGCCCTAGGTAAGGCAACTGAGTATTACGCGGACGAAGACGAGGGCTTAGCCTCGCGTAGACTCAGATCAGGCTGCTGCACTGTTTTAGAGATTTTGTATGTTTAACCGGCTTGCTCATACGTCAGTACACGCTCAACAACTAGGATGACGACATCATGCGTTTAAATAATAAAGTAGCCATTGTGACCGGTGCCGCCAGCGGCTTTGGTGCAGAAATAGCAAGATGCTATGTCCGTGAAGGTGCAAAGGTTGTCATCGCCGACCTCAACGAAGCGGGCGCCCAAAAGGTAGCTGCCGAACTTGGTGCTGCAGCGGTGGCCGTGAAGTGCGACGTCAGTCAACGCGTCGATGTTGATCGCGCTGTTGCCTTAGCTGTTAGCGCGTTTGGTGGCGTCGATATCGTAGTGAACAACGCTGGCTACACCCACAAGAATCAACCGTTTCTGAATGTGGACGAGGCCTCGTTTGATCGTTGCTTTGACGTGAATGTGAAAGCGATTTACCACATGATCAATGCTGTCGTGCCTATGATGCGCTTAAAAAAATCAGGCTGTATCATCAACACAGGTTCAACGGCAGGGATTCGCCCAAGGCCCGGTTTAACCTGGTACAACGCTTCAAAAGGCGCAGCAAACCTGCTAACCAAATCGTTGGCCGTTGAGTTGGCCCCTGACAACATCCGTGTCAATGTGATCTGCCCAGTGATTGGCGACACGGCCATGCTCGGTGATTTTATGGGCGTACCCGATACCCCCGAGAATCGCGCAAAATTTATTGCCACCATCCCCATGGGTCGCATGAGCCAGCCGCGCGACATCGCCAATGCAGCGGTGTTTTTAGCGTCTGACGAGGCATCGTTTTTAACTGGGGTTGAATTACCTGTTGACGGTGGCCGCACGATCTAAGCGCGTGAACTCGCTTGCAGTCGGGCGAGTTCGCTAATGCCTTTCTCGGCCAATTGCAGCAGGGCATTGAGCTCGGTACGGTCAAAAGTATGGCCTTCTGCTGTGCCCTGCACCTCAACGTAGCGCCCAGCACCTGTCATCACGACATTCATATCGGCATCGCAGCCCGAATCTTCTGGGTAATCCAAATCTAGCACGGCTCGCCCATCGACCATGCCTACCGAAATCGCAGCCACTGAATCTTTAAGCGGATTTTGCGTTAGCAAGCCTTGAGCAAGCAAGCCGTCAACCGCATCGGCGACGGCAATCCAGGCCCCCGTAATGCTTGCGCAGCGCGTGCCTCCATCAGCCTGAAGCACATCGCAGTCAATCTGGATTGTGCGTTCACCCAATAACGACATATCCATGACTGCACGCAGGCTGCGACCAATCAAGCGCTGAATTTCTTGTGTACGCCCTGATTGCTTACCTTTGGCCGCTTCGCGGTCAGAACGCGTGTGGGTTGAGCGCGGCAACATGCCGTATTCGGCGGTGACCCAGCCCTGCCCTTTGCCCTTTAAAAACGGCGGCACCTTTTCAAGGACGCTGGCCGTACATAACACTTGCGTCTCGCCCATCGAAATCAGCACTGAACCTTCGGCATAGCGCGTAAATTGGCGCTGAATCGTAACTTGACGCATTGCGTCATAAACCCGACCTGAAGGGCGTGGCTGGCTAGTGCTAGTATTTGACACGTTAAATTCTCACAAAGACTGAATTGAAAGGGTGATGCATGCTTGAAGCTCTTGTGCAGCAGGTGCGATGGTCTCACAGTATACGCAGCGCTCGAGGTGCCGTGTGCGGTTTAGTCGCGAGCACTGCACTCGCCCTCGCCCCAATGCAGGCCCAGGTTCAAAATACCGCGGTCACTCAATACGATAATTCGTTCTCTATTTTTCACCCCGAGCGTGGTCAGCGCGGCATGGTCGCCAGCGAGCAACGCCTCGCCTCACAAGTGGGTGTCGATATTCTGGCGCAAGGTGGTAACGCGATTGATGCCGCGGTTGGCGTAGGCTTTGCCTTGGCAGTGGTGCTGCCCAACGCCGGCAATTTAGGCGGCGGCGGTTTTATGCTGGTGCAAACTGCCAAAGCGACCAAACCTGTTGCGCTTGATTTTCGTGAGATCGCACCGGCCTCGGCCTCACGCGATATGTACCTTGACGCGCAAGATCGCGTCATTGCCGGCAAATCGACCCAAAGCCCTTATGCCGTTGGCGTCCCCGGCTCGGTGGCGGGCTTAGTGCGTGCCCTGCAAGATTACGGCACGTTGTCGCTCGAGCAAGTCATCGCACCCGCCATTCAATTGGCTGAAAATGGCTTTATCGTCAGCCCAGTGTTGGCCGAACAATTCTCGCTACAGCGCACGCATTTAGGTCGTTGGCCCGGCACACGCGAGATATTTTTTAAACACCAAGATCCCTCAAAGACTCACTGCGCGCTTGCAGAATGCCCGCTCGACGCGTTAACCACCTATCGCGCAGGCGAACGACTGGTACAAAAAGATCTTGCAAGCACGCTACGCTTGATTGCCCAGCAGGGGGCGGCGGGCTTTTATCAGGGCCCCGTCGCACAGAAAATCGTCGCCGAACTCAATCTTGACGGTCAGGCTCTTAGCTTAAAAGATTTACAAGACTACCGGGTGGTGCGGCGAGAACCTGTGCATGGCACGTATCGGGGCGTGACCGTGTACTCAATGCCTGCGCCCAGTTCGGGAGGCGTGCATTTAATTCAAATGCTCAACTTGCTTGAACGCTATCCGCTTGCACAGTATGGCGCCGGCAGTGCTCAGGTCATTCATTTGATCGCAGAAAGCGCTCGCTTGGCCTATGCCGATCGCGCTGAACATTTAGGCGATCCCGATTTTGTGAAGGTTCCGCAAAAAGGCTTGACCTCAAAAAAATATGCAGACGAGCTAGCAAGCAAGATCAAACCCAATCGCGCCACACCAAGTGTCATGGTCAAGCCTGGACAGCCCCAGGTCTTTGAAAGCGACCAGACCACGCACTTCTCAGTGATGGATGCAGCGGGTAATGTGGTGAGCTGTACGTACACACTCAATTTGAATTTCGGCTCAGGTATTGTGGCACGCGGCACAGGTGTATTACTGAACAATGAGATGGACGATTTTTCGATTAAACCGGGCGTGCCAAATGCGTTTGGCCTGACAGGCGGTGACGCCAATGCGATTGCACCAGGCAAACGCCCGTTAAGCTCGATGACGCCAGTGATTGTGTCGACGCAGCAAGGGCCGATGTTGGCCACGGGGTCGCCTGGCGGTGCACGCATTATCACAACGGTCTTGCAACAGTTGATCGACATCATCGACTTCAAGATGAATATCGCTGAAGCCATCGCAATGCCTCGTATGCATCACCAATGGCTGCCTGACTTTTTACGGCTTGAACGAGGCTTTAGTCCTGATACGATCGCGTTGTTAAAACAAATGGGACACGAGGTTAGGATCATGCCCGCGATGGGGCGTGTGCAAACTGTGCAACGTAAAGATGGGCATTTCTTAGGGGCGTCAGATCCTCGCAGCCCCGATGGTGCGGCACTCGGCCTTGGGCTAGGACCGTGAGAGACCGAACGCTCAACAAGCTCAGCAACTGCACTAGGCGCACAGGGTGATTCACTCCCCTGCCTTGCCCGTGCCCATGGGGATATCAAACATTCTGAGTCCGTCGCTTTCAATTCTGGATCAGTCGTTTTTACGGAGTTAACTATGATCGCCAGCATGACCGCCTTCGGGCAAGGTAAGTTCACCGCCCAATGCGGTGTGATTTCAGTTGAAATCAAAGCCGTCAACAGTCGCTATCTTGATGTGCTGTTTCGTATGCCTGACGAAATGCGTTTGGCCGAACAGCCGATCCGCGAACGCTTGGCTAAAGGTTTGGTGCGAGGAAAAATCGAAGTACGCGCCAGTTTTACGCGCCCAGCCGTCGAGACAGAACAACAACTCAGCGATGCAGCCATGCAACGAGTTGCCTCACAACTCGCCCACATTCGCACAATATTGCCCGACACCGAAAGCCCTCGCTTTAACGACATTCTTAACTTGGCCGGCGGCCAACAAACACACACTGAGCCCGAAGAATGGGCGCAAGCGTGTCTGGCTGCGCTAGAACCAGCGTTGGCGCAGCTGCTTGAAGGCCGTCAACGCGAAGGCGCTCGCCTGGCATTGGCCATGCTTGACACGGCCAAACAAGTCTCAGCGATCGTGAGCGAAGTTGAAACGCTGATGCCGGTCTTGCTTGCGACCCAGCGCGACAAGCTTGCTCAAAAACTCAAAGACACGCTGCACAATGCCTTTCCAAATGGGTTCTCCCACATCAGCGGCGCTGAACTCTCAGAGCGCATCGCTAGTGAATCAAGTCTGTTTGCTTTGCGCATCGATGTTGCTGAAGAGCTCGCACGCCTTAAGTCACATTTGACTGAACTTGAATATTTATTATCCGGTCAAAAAGAGACACAAGCGAAACAAAAAACAAGTGCAACGCCAGCGACGAGTGTCGGTAAGCGCCTAGACTTTTTATTTCAAGAAATGAACCGCGAGGCCAACACACTCGGTTCAAAAGCCGGCAGTCTTGAAATGACACGTGCTGCGATGAATCTTAAATTACTCATCGAGCAGATGCGCGAGCAAGCGATGAATTTAGAGTAAGGTACACCGCAGACTAAGCGAAATACTCGTGCCTCAGCGGACTAAGCCTAATAGTTGTGCCTCAGCGGACCAAGCGCGGTAGTGTCTTACTGTATTTCAGACTCAAACGTACTGATCAAGCGATAGCTTGACTGCGCTTGTACGATGAGGCCGTGCTGCTCAAGCGCCTGTTGTACTGCTGGCTGCTGCAACAGGTTTTCGCAGCTTTTTAAATCATAGGCCTCAAAGAACAGCACCCAGTTCACTCGTTGATCAGGTACGCCGCGTCGCGCCTCTTCGGGGCTCGGTGCGGCTCCCACACTGCCAGAGGCCTCCCAGAGGGCCAGGCGCACCAAACAGTTGGCACGGGCAAACTGAGGGTAAAGCGTCTGCGCAATAAAATCCCGTGCGACTTGTTCTTGGCCGGGCTTGGGCGCACACCGCAGCACCACCGCTTCGCCAGCTAAGCCCGTACCTGCTGACCATGTTTCATCACAGGCAGAGCGCACCATGTTGCGAAAGTGAGGCATCATTTTTTTCGTGAGCGGTGTGGGTTCGACAAGAATAGCCTTGTATTCAGGCAATTCAAGCACCCCAACATCAGTGCACGAGTAGAGCGCCATATAGGCCTGAGAATCTCCTAGCGCTCGATATCGACGGGCAGATAAAAACCCTGGAATTTGCATCCGCTGGCGCACATGCTCAGTTTGATACCACTCGTTAAACTCTAACTCGACGACTGGATCGATGTCGTTCATCACGAACAAAGTGCACGAAAAGGCAGACTGAGGTTTTGTTGAGGTTGTCATGGCTAGTTAGTTTGTAAGTGGATATGGTTTGGGGGATCGATGCGTCAGACAACGCCCTGCAGAACGAGACAGACTCGCGCGCACAGCAACACTATTTTCAATGGCCTGATAAAAATAGCACGCCACGTTTCACCAATGAGGTGTAGCATCTACTGAGCGCAATCGTTACAACAGGTGTTGCTAATGATTCAAGGTAATGACAAAGTGCCACATATTATCCGATCAATTGACGCGTTGATCAGCCTCTCGATAAAAAAAATAAAAGGCAAGTACACCTATGCCAATCGACACACTCTTGCTGGTAATTTTCACACTATTGACGCTTGTCGTTATCTTGGTCGCAGTGCTCTATACACTTATCATGCATCACATTCGAACACCAATCACGCAGGCTAATGTGGCACGCCAACATTGGTTAGCCGATGTCACTTGGGCGTGCATGCCGTGGCTCATTGTGATTCTGTTGATGTATCCAGCACTTAAAAAAATTTTCATCCACAGCTAAATTGACGTGACTCACCCAACGGGCACACGAGGGTAAACCCCGCGTAATTAGTTTGAAAAATGCCGTACAACAAAAAAAATACGGTATACACTTGCAACACAAAATGAGCCTCTTATTGGGCGTGTAGGGTTCGCATCGGACTACATTCAGTTGTAAGCATGACAGATCACAAATATAAATTTAAAGATCGTTAACTGCTCGACTGCTACACCGCTTCACTGTTTCTGTTTTTTCTCATACTAAACAACCCTCGCCACAGTCACGACTGTTGAGGTGGCGTTGGTGTTTACAACGGTGGCCCAACACTATGGCTATAGCAATTGTATTGACCTTATTGGTCGTCGGCTCAGTTTTATTTCACCTCTTGAGCCCCTGGTACTTCACGCCAATCGCTTCAAATTGGGGCGCGATGGATCAAACGATTAGCCTCACCTTCTGGGTCACGGGCATCGTTTTTATCGCTGTCAATTTGTTTGTTGTGTTCTGCATCGTTCGTTTTCGACAGAAAAAAGGTAGCAAAGCAGCCTACGAGCCTGAAAATACTAAGCTTGAATGGTGGCTAGTCGGCCTGACAACGCTGGGCATCGCCTCAATGCTGACCCCGGGCCTGTTTGTCTGGGCTAATTTTGTGAACGTTCCGCAAGACGCGGCGATCGTTGAAGCAGTCGGAAAACAATGGCACTGGAGCTATCGCTTTCCGGGTCAAGACGGCAAGCTCGGCACCACAGATGCCAAGTACATCAATGATCAAAATCCCTTTGGTATCAATCCCAATGATCCAAACGGTAAAGACGACAAACTGATTAGCCATCCAGACCTCCATTTGCCCCTAGGCAAGCCTGTCAAGGTATTACTGCGCTCGGTCGATGTGCTGCACAATTTTGCAGTGCCTCAATTTCGAGCCAAGATGGATCTGGTGCCGGGCACCTTAACTTACATTTGGCTCACGCCCACGCGCGAGGGTGCCTTTGACCTGCTGTGTAACGAACTATGCGGCGTCGGACACTATGTCATGCGCGGTAAGGTGGTGGTTCAGCCCGAAGCAGAATTTACGGCTTGGTTAAACAGCTTTCCGACCTACGCACAGACCCAGCTTGAACAAAAAGGGGATTTACAACTTGGCAAAGCCTCTTACGCTGTGTGTGCCGCCTGTCATGGCGCTCAAGCAGAAGGCAACAAAGCTTTAAACGCCCCTAAACTGAATGGCCAGGGCGAGTGGTACCTGCGGCGTCAATTACAAAATTACAAAATTGGTGCTCGCGGCACACACGATCTAGACGTCTTTGGAAAAATGATGGCGCCCATGGCGGCAACCTTACCGGATGCAGCTGCGATCACGAACGTCAGTGCCTACATCAACTCTCTACCTGATACGCGAGCGCCGGCCATGGTCAAGGGCAACGCGGGTAAAGGAAAAGACCTCTTCAATGCAACGTGTAGCGTTTGTCACGGAGCGACCGGCATGGGCGTTCAGGCAACCAATGGCCCTCGCCTACAGTCGATGAACGACTGGTACTTGGTGACCCAACTCAATAACTTCAAAAAAGGGATTCGCGGTAATCACCCAAAAGATATGCATGGGCCGCAAATGTCAAATGTCGCAGCTTTTTTGAACGACGACCAAATCATCAATGACCTAGTCGCTTACATCAATACCCTTCGATGATTCGCACGCTCATTTGTTACGCCTTAGTTTAGCGATCTTGTAAAGACAGGAGATATGGATGGATC
>CANCMG010000051.1 GCA_947378965.1 Alcaligenaceae bacterium
GTTCGGTTGATTCGGTCGGCACGATGCTCGATTCAACCGACTACCGCCGGTCTACCAATTCTCCGGGCTGCGTCATATGGCCACTATCTGGCCTCTAGGAAAGTCATGTCCTTCGATTCGTTAGGGCTCGCGCCCGCTTTACTCTCTTCCATTGAACGCACGGGTTTTACAACGCCTACGCCGGTACAAATGGCAGCGATTCCACCTGCTATGGCGGGTTCTGATTTAATGGTTTCGTCACAAACCGGTAGCGGTAAAACAGCTGCCTTTATGCTGCCAGCACTACACCGTATTGCACAAAAATCTGCCAACAAAGGCCGTGGTGTGCAGGTGTTGGTGTTGACCCCCACGCGTGAACTCGCCTTGCAAGTGAGCGAAGCCACCGCCGCCTACGGCAGCAATCTTGATGATCTGCGTATTGCAACAGTGGTGGGCGGTATGCCTTATGGCGCGCAACTGAAAGCTTTGTCGCGTCGTGTTGACGTTTTGGTCGCAACGCCTGGTCGCCTGCTTGACCACCTCCAAGCCCGTCGGGTTGATTTGTCAACCGTGCACACGCTTGTGCTTGACGAAGCCGACCGTATGCTTGATATGGGCTTTATCGACGACATCAACACCATCGTTGATCGTACGCCGCAAGATCGCCAGACCTTACTGTTTTCGGCAACGCTTGATGGCACGGTGGCCAAATTGGCCGCTCGTATGATGCGTGACCCGCAGCGAATTGAATTGGCGTCGCAGTCAGATCGCCACGCCAACATCACGCAAACATTGCTGTATGCAGATGATGCTGGCCACAAATTGCGTTTACTCGATCACATCTTGCGCGATGCTGCCATGGATCAAGCGATTGTGTTTACCGCCACCAAGCGCGGTGCAGATGATTTGGCCGAGCACTTGGCAGACACTGGGTTTTCAGTGATGGCTTTGCATGGTGATATGAATCAGCGCCAGCGTTCACGTACCCTCACTGAAGTGCAAGACGGTCGGGTACGTGTCTTGGTTGCTACCGATGTTGCCGCACGCGGTATTGATGTGCAAGCCATTAGTCACGCCATTAATTACGATTTGCCGATGCAGCCTGAAGACTACGTGCACCGTATCGGCCGCACTGGTCGTGCCGGGCGCGATGGTTTGGCGTATACCTTGGCTGTTCATGGCGAGCGTCATAAAGTGCGCCGGATCGAGCACTTCATTGGCCATCAAATCCCTTCAGAAGTGATTGCAGGCCTCGAGCCACAACGCACACCAAGCGCGCGCCCTGAAGGTGCTGGCCGTGGTGCGGGTGGTAAAAAGGGCGGGCGTTTCAGTAACGACCGTAGTTCGGCCCCGAGCGGTGGTGGTTACGCCGGTCGCGAGTCGCGCCCCTATGCCCCACGTGGCGACAAGCCGTTTGCCGACCGTGGCGAGCGTAGCTTTGCTCCACGCGGTGACAAGCCTTTTGCTCCACGTGGTGATAAGCCGTTTGCTGATCGTGGCGAAAAATCTTTTGCCCCACGTGGTGACAAACCCTTTGCCCCGCGCGGTGAAAAATCATACGCACCACGTGGTGAAAAATCGTTTGGCGATCGTAGCTACGCCCCACGCGGTGATCAACCGCACGCCGCACGCAGCGAAAATCCTTACGCTAACGCCCGCACCGAGCCACGTTCATTTGAGCCCCGTACTGACCGCGGTACCTCAGATCGCCCAGCTTACGCAGGTAAGCCAGCCCGTCCGGCGCGCGACTTTGCGCCGCGCGCTGCAGCAGCACCAAGCGGTAAAACCTTTGCGCCACGCGGTGACGGCCCAGCTCGGGCCGGTGCACCGCGCCCAGGTGCTCCACGTGCCGCCACAGGCGCGCGTCGTGGCTTTACCTTTGACGGCGGTCGCCGTTAAGTTGTAGACACGCAGTGCCTGCCGAGACGTCAATCCCGGTAAGCGCTGACGCGCTGGCGCATAGCCAACGTGTCAGCGCTTTTTTACGTGATCAGATTCAAGAGCAGAGTGGTTGGATGCCGTTCAGTCAGTGGATGCATCACGTGCTGTACGCGCCTGGCCTTGGCTACTACGCAGCAGGCAGCGTGAAGCTTGCCGAAGTCACAATGGCGTTGCAACCGCGCGAGAGCCAGAGTGACGCCCAAGGCAGCACCAGCACCAGCACCAGCACCAGCACCAGCAATAATCGCGGAGCGATCAGCGGCGACTTTGTCACCGCGCCACAACTCACGCCGCTATTTGGCCACACGCTGGCACGGCAAGTGCTCGAAGTTTTGCAGCAGGCCGCTTCTGCTGACATCCTTGAGTTTGGTGCCGGTAGTGGTGCCTTGGCGCACAGTGTTTTAAGTGCGTTAGATTCGCAAGGCTTCACCCCTAACTATTTCATACTCGAAGTGTCTGCCGACTTGAAACTCAGGCAGCAGCAGTTGCTCGCCCCTTGGGGCAAAAGAGTTGTTTGGCTAGACCATACCCCTGCGCAATTTACGGGCTGTATCCTTGCCAACGAAGTGCTTGATGCGATGCCGGTCGAACTTTTTGCCTGGGCAGAGCATAACGATCAAGTGTTGCAGCGCGGCGTGGTGTCTGAGGGCGAGGGTTTTCAGTATCAAGACCGCGTGGCACCCACAACACTCGAGCAGGCGGTGCGCGCGCGCATGCCTTACCTGCCAGGGTATCGCTCTGAAATTAATCTGCAAGCCGAAGCTTGGGTGCGCGATCTAGCCACTTGGTTGACTAAGGGCGCGGCCCTCTTAATTGATTATGGGTTTCCGCGCCACGAGTTTTTTCATCCTCAGCGTCAACGGGGCACCCTGATGTGTCATATCCAGCATCGTGCACACGATGATGTGTTTTTAGCGCCGGGCTTGCAAGACATCACCGCGCATGTGGATTTCACCGCGATCGCTGAAACCGCTTTTGCGGCAGGCCTTGAAGTATTAGGCTACACCTCGCAGGCAAGGTTTTTATTGAATAGTGGTTTGCGAGACTTATTAAACAAACTTGATCAAACCGATGCCAAGACACTTGCGCAGACCCATGGTGCTGTGCAAAAACTGCTGTCTGAAGCCGAGATGGGTGAGCTCTTTAAAGTGATGGCGCTCAGTCGAGGCCTTGACCAGACCTTGTCGGGCTTTAGCCGCGGCGACCGAAGCTCGCAACTTTGAGCAGAGTGCGTCTTCAGGAGCGCCTTCAGATCCAAAAAAGATAGCGCTAACAATGTAGAAGCCCAAGCGAAACGCACACGTGACGTTTGCGGGTGCGGTTTATGCAAATAGCCGTGCCAACTCAACACCTGGCTCTGGCGCACGCATAAACGCCTCGCCGACTAAAAAGGCTTGAACGTCGTGTGCGCGCATGTGTTGTACATCGGCGGGGCTTAAGATGCCGCTTTCGGTGACGACGCGCTTGCTTGCCGGAATACGCGGCAATAAATCAAGCGTGGTTTGTAACGACGTTTCAAACGTACGCAAGTTGCGATTATTGATACCCAATAACGAGGTGTTCAAATCAAGCGCGATTTCAAGCTCTTTGGCATCATGCACTTCAACCAGCACATCCATGCCAAGCTCAAAAGCACAGGCTTCAAATTCGCTAAGTTGCGTAGCAGTTAAGGCCGAAACGATCAACAAAATACAGTCGGCCCCCATGGCGCGCGCAGCGATGATTTGATACGGGTCAACCATAAAATCTTTGCGTAACACCGGCAAATTGCAGGCTGCGCGTGCTTGGCGCAAATAGTCGTCGGCGCCTTGAAAAAACTGCTCATCAGTTAATACCGATAAACACGCTGCGCCATGTGCCGCGTACGATGCCGCAATCTCAGCAGGCTGAAAATTTTCACGCAAAATACCTTTTGAGGGCGACGCCTTTTTAATCTCAGCAATCACACCTGCATGCCCGTTCTCGATTTTTGTTTCAATCGCCTGCGCAAAACCGCGAATATCTTTGCGTGCTTTAGCCGCGACAAGCAGGCTGGCTTCGCTATGAGCGAGGCGCGCCGCAGCGACTTCTTGGGCTTTGACGGCCAGAATTTTTTTGAGGATATCGCTCATGCTGCAAACTTTTTTGTTTTGGCACAAAAGGCGTCGAGTTTTGCGCGTGCTGCACCACTTGCAATCGCTTCGAACGCCATCTTGATGCCTTGTTGAATAGAGGTGGCATGGTTGCCAACGTAAATCGCTAAGCCTGCATTAAACGCGACAATGTCACGTGCTGTGCTTGGCTTGTTTGTTAAGGCTTCAAGCACGCGATCGCGTGACTCTTCTTTACTTGATACACGAATCCCGCGGTTTGACACCATGGTCAGGCCAAAATCCTCTGGATGGATTTCATACTCGGTGATCACACCGTCTTTGAGCTCGCCCACAAGCGTACCTGCGCCCAAAGAGGCCTCGTCCATGCCATCTTTGCCATGCACAATCATCACGTGTTTAGAACCAAGTAATTGCAACACACGTACCTGGATGCCGACTAAATCAGAATGAAACACCCCCATCAATTGATTGGCGGCACCTGCGGGATTTGTTAACGGCCCAAGGATATTAAAAATAGTGCGAACCCCAAGTTCTTTGCGAATCGGCGCAATGTTTTTCATGGCGCCGTGATGGGCTTGGGCAAACATAAAGCCAATGCCGATCTCTTCAATGCACTCGGCGATTTGTGGTGGCGTGAGCGCAAGGTTGGCGCCTAAGGCTTCTAGCACATCGGCGCTGCCTGACGATGACGAGGCGCTGCGCCCGCCGTGTTTGGCAATTGGTACGCCGGCGGCGGCGGCAACAAACATTGCGGTCGTTGAAATATTGAACGTGCTGCTGCCATCGCCACCCGTGCCACACATATCGACCATATCTTGGGGGTTAGCAACATGCACGGGTGTGGCAAACTCACGCATCACTTGCGCAGCCGCGGTGATTTCGCCAACGGTTTCTTTTTTTACTCGAAGGCCCATTAACAACGCCGCGGCAATGGTGGGCGACATTTCGCCGCGCATCAACATACGCATCAGGTGCAGCATCTCGTCATGAAAAATTTCACGATGCTCGATACAGCGGTGTAGTGCTTCGTTCGGAGTAATCATTCCTTAACCTCATCCAGCTCAAGAAAGTTGCGCAACAGCGCGTGACCATGCTCGCTTAAGATCGATTCTGGATGAAACTGTACGCCATAAATCGGCAGGGTCTTGTGACGCACCCCCATGATTTCACCGTCGGCTGTCTGCGCCGTGATGGCGAGGCACTCGGGTATTGAGGCGCGTTCAATCGCCAGAGAATGATAACGAATGACGGTGTAGGGTGAAGGTAAGCCTTTAAAAACATCGCTGTTGGTGTGCGTGATGTCTGAGGTTTTGCCGTGCATGATTTGTTGCGCACGCACGATCTTGCCACCAAAGGCTGCGCCGATTGCCTGATGGCCGAGGCACACGCCTAAGATCGGTTTTTTACCGGCATAGTGTTTGATGACATCAATTGAGATGCCGGCCTCGGCGGGTGAGCAAGGCCCGGGCGACACGCAGATGTGATCAGGTGCGAGCGCATCGATCTCTTTGAGCGTGATCTGGTCGTTACGATACACGCGCACGTCTTGACCAAGTTCGCCAAAGTATTGCACGAGGTTGTAGGTAAACGAGTCGTAGTTATCGATCATCAATAGCATGGTTTGAATCCAGGTCGTATCACGGTGGCGGGTTTAAAACGGGTCATCTAGCCCGGTTTGCACTTGTTCGGCCGCGCGTAACACTGCGCGGGCTTTTGCCTCGGTTTCTTGCCATTCGAGTTCAGGGTCAGAGTCGGCGACGATGCCGGCCGCCGCCTGCACATACAGCATGCCGTCTTTGATGATGCCAGTACGAATGGCAATCGCGACATCCATCTCGCCACCGTAACTCAGGTAGCCCGCAGCGCCGCCATAGATGCCGCGGCGCACCGGCTCAAGTTCGTCGATCATTTGCATGGCACGTACTTTAGGCGCACCCGTCAAGGTACCTGCCGGAAACGAAGCGCGTAAGACATCCATATTGCTCATACCGGCCTCAAGCGTGCCAGCAACGTTTGATACCAGATGCATGACATGCGAATAGCGCTCGATCACCATGGTGTCGGTGACTTCAACGGTACCAATTTTGGCGACACGGCCCACATCATTACGCGCGAGGTCAATCAGCATGACGTGCTCGGCACGCTCTTTCGGGTCGGCCAGTAATTCTGCAGCTAGCGCAGCATCAAGTTCGGGGGTCGCCCCGCGCTTGCGCGTACCGGCCAACGGACGAATCGTGATAGTGGTTTCGGGTACTGAGCCGGCAGGAGCGCCCTCTTTGAGTGGTAAGGCTTCTTGACGCACCAGAATTTCGGGTGAAGCGCCCACCACCTGAAAATCACCGAAGTTCCAGAAATACATATAAGGTGACGGGTTCAAGCTACGCAGTGCGCGATACAGCGACAGCGGTGACTCGCTAAACGGTTTGGTAATCACTTGCCCGACTTGCACCTGCATCAGATCGCCCGCTGCGATGTATTCTTTGGCGCGCAACACTGCAGCTAAGTAGTCGGCTTTTGCAAAGTGGCGTTCTTCAGCGGTCACAACACTTGAATGGCTATAGGGGATTTCAATTGGCTTTCGCAGTCGAATCCGTAAATCTTTGAGGCGCTTCTGCGCATGATTAAAGGCCTCGGGCTGAGCGGGATCTGCGTATACCATCAAGTAGATGCGCCCCGCCAAGTTGTCGACAATAACCAACTCATCGACTTGCAACAACAGGATATCTGGCGGGCCCTCGCCCATCCCCGCTGGATAGGGCTTGGTGGCCGGGCCGAGCTTGGGTTCGATGTGCCGTACGGTGTCGTAGCCGAAATACCCGGCTAAGCCGCCAGCAAAACGTGGCATACCAGGCCGCAAGGCCACTTTGAATCGCGCTTGATATTGTGAAATAAAGGTCAGTGGGTCGCCCTGATGGGTTTCAATCACCTTGTCATCGCGCAGCACTTCAGTGGTCGTGCCACGCGCCCGGATGACGTTGCGTGCGGGCAAGCCAATGAATGAATAGCGCCCAAAGCGCTCGCCACCGACTACCGACTCAAGCAGACACGAATTTTTACCGCCCTGGGGGCCGCTGTGCGCGAGTTTTAAATAAATCGCCAGAGGGGTATCAAGATCAGCATAGGTTTCAACGATCAGCGGGATCCGGTTATAGCCTTGCGCCGCGAGGGCTTTAAATTCGATTTCAGTCATTTTTAGACAATTCTCGTAGGGCGGTTTCAGGTACGAAAGGCAACACGCTTTAAAGGTCGGCGAAACAATAAAAAAGCCCGACCATGTTTGGACGGGCTTGGTTTGTATGTTTGGTCTGGTGGCCTAAGCCTTGAGACTGACTGCTGACAAAACCTTACCCGACAGAAAAACGCCACCAGCGCCACGAGGCGCTAGTTGCGAGTTGAATCGGATTCGTTGATTTCATCTTGAAATACTCTGTTTTCACTTGACGGTTTTGCTCGAACTCGCTTCGTTCAGCACTTGCTTTTAAAGCGGCAATGCCAATCGAGCTTACCTTTAACGGGCTGCAACCCACCGTGCCGCAGCCTCAATTGACTCAACTATAGCATCGACATCAAGGGTTTGCACGCTTTGGCCTTCGTTGTAGCCGTAGGGTACCGCTAAAACGCTGCAGCCAGCGGCGCGCGCCGATTGGGCGTCGTTGATTGAGTCGCCTATGGCCACGCTGCGCGCCGGAGCGCTTTTTAAGAGGCTGCAGGCGTGCAGCATGGGGGCCGGATGGGGTTTGGCGTGTGCAAGCGTATCTCCGCACACGACGGCCTGAAAGTAGGGTGCCAGGCCGGTTCGTTCAAGCAAGGGCAAGGTAAATTCGGTTGCTTTATTCGTGACAACAGCGAGCCGCAAACCCATGCTTTTCATTAACTCAAGCCCAGAGATCACGCCGTCAAACATGACCGACTGCTCGCCATTGACCCGATGTAAGTTACGAAAATAAGACTCGCGCGCACGCTCGAAGAGTTCGGGCGAGATCGAGGCCGGGTCTGCGTCGACGGTCAGCATGCGCATGACCAGATTTTTGGCCCCTTTGCCGATAAAGGTCGCAATCTGAGCTTGAGGCAGGCTGGCTAGCCCAAGCTCTTGGCGCATGGTGTTGGCCGCGTTGGCCAGATCGGGGATGGTGTCCATTAAGGTGCCATCCAGATCAATCAAGACAGCATCAAAGGCTAAAGACGAAGGGGGAGACTTAGATTCAAGAGGCATCAGGGGCACGCAAGACGGTTAATAGGATAGTAGGACTAGCAAGCAGCATCTCTAAGTACACAAAAAGCAGAGGGACGACAAGCAGCGCCTCTAAAAACACAAAAAGCAGAAGGACGAGGTCGCAACCACAATCTCGGCAAAGTCACCATGATTCAACGCTTAAATCGAACGAGTTTCAGCCAGTTTGAGTTGTTCGCGCATGTTTTGAATCACGGCAGCGTAATCAGGTTGGCCAAAAATCGCCGAACCTGCCACAAAGGTATCTGCCCCAGCGGCTCGGATGGCGCCGATGTTGTCGACCTTGACGCCACCATCGACTTCAAGGGCGATCGGTTGGCCGCCAGCCTGCACATGAGCGTCGATGAGGGCGCGCGCCTGACGCAACTTATCCAGCGTGCCAGGGATAAAACTTTGACCCCCATAGCCGGGGTTGACCGACATGAGCAAAATAATATCGACCTTATCCAGCACATGGGTTAGCCAATTCAGGGGGGTCGCGGGATTAAAGACCAATCCTGCCTGACAGCCTTGATCGCGAATCAGGGCGAGGCTACGATCGACGTGCCGCGAGGCCTCAGGGTGAAATGTGATGACATTGGCCCCCGCCTTGGCAAATGAGGGGATCAGGCTGTCGACCGGCTCGACCATCAGGTGAACGTCGATCGGCACACTGATGTGGGGGCGGATGGCCTCGCACACCATCGGGCCGATGGTCAGATTGGGTACGTAGTGATTATCCATGACATCAAAGTGGATCCAGTCGGCGCCGGCCGCCACAACATTTTTGACCTCTTCGCCCAAACGGGCGAAGTCAGCAGATAAAATGCTAGGCGCGATACGTGCTTTTGGTCGGGCGGTCATTTCTGGCATGATGTTCGGACACCAACATTAGGTTGTTCCATTATTGCAGTTTTCTTTGGATCTCATTGTGAAACCATTTGAGTTAACCGTGGCGGTCGAGCCTCGCTTTGTGCCTGAGCAATCAGATCCGGCCAAGCAACAGTTTGTTTTTGCGTATACGGTGCGCATTACCAACACCGGCGAGCGGCCCGCTCAGGTCATTAGCCGGCATTGGGTCATCAGCGACAGCGAACAAGTCGCTCAAGAGGTGCGTGGTTTGGGCGTGGTGGGTCAGCAACCGCTGCTCGGACCCGGCGAAACCTTTGAATACACCAGTGGTTGCCCCCTTAAAACGCCTGTCGGTACGATGCGCGGCAGTTATCATTGCGTGGGCGAAAACGGGGTACCCTTCGAGGTTGAAATCCCTGAGTTTGTGCTTGCCATGCCGCGTACGCTTCATTAACAGTCAGGTTACCCCAGCGTCAAAACCGTTCACAACGTTAAAGACAAGGTTATTCGTGATGCTACGTACGTTTCTTCGAGCGCTGCTGTTGGGTGTGTTGGTCGTCTTGGCTGCGTGTTCAAGCCCGCCGCTCGTGCCAGACTCGAGTCCGGCGACGGGTGCCCAGGCTCCTGTCACGGTGCCTGAGGCTCCAATAGCAGACAGCGCGGCGCGTGCTCTGGGCGGCAAGTTCGCAGCGGTTGGCTGGGGTGAGCTACCGGGCTGGGCCAATGACGATTTGCGCGGTGTTTGGACAACTTTCTTGCGTAATTGCGGCGGGTTGATACGCCCAACGGCTATCAATTTAGCGGGGCCTACGCGCGCCACGCCGCGTGCCTGGCAAGCGGTCTGTACGGCGGCCACTGATCCAGCGCGTGCGCCCGCAGCAAACAATCCCGAAGCCGTACGCAAGTTTTTGCAAACCTGGCTGGCCCCGTGGCGACTCGACGGCGCAGACGGCAAACCCGCTAGCAGTATTGTGACGGGCTATTACGAGCCGCTAGTGGTGGGTTCGCGCAAGCAAGGCGGGGTCTATCAGTGGCCGCTTTACACCGTACCCGCTGATTTGCTGACGGTCGATCTCGGCAAAGTGTATCCAGAACTTGCCGGTAAGCGAGTCCGCGGCAAGCTAGAGGGCAATCGGGTGGTACCTTACGATAGCCGCGCAAGCCTCGAGGCCTCGACACGCAAGCCACCTGTCGTGGTGTGGGTCAATGACCCGGTGGATAATTTCTTTTTACAGGTGCAAGGCTCGGGCCGTGTCCAACTAAACGATGGCCCGGGTAGCGGCCAAACGATACGCGTGGCGTATGCCGACCATAATGGGCACCCGTATGTGTCGATCGGCAAGTGGCTTGCCGACAAAGGCGAGATGCAGTTGTCACAAACCTCGATGCAAAGCATTCGCGAATGGGCCAAGCGTAATCCTAAGCGTGTGCCCGAGATGCTCAATGCCAATCCAGCCTTGGTGTTTTTTAAAGAAGAGCCCATCACCGATCCAGAAATCGGGCCCAAAGGCGCCTACGGGATTCCCTTGATGGCGCAGCGGTCGATTGCCGTCGACACTAATTTTGTGCCCCTGGGCACGCCAGTGTTTTTGGCAACGACGCAACCTGCTTCAACGCAAACTTTGAATCGCCTGGTGTTCGCACAAGATACCGGCACAGCAATTAAGGGTGCTGCGCGCGCTGACTTTTACTGGGGGTTCGGTGAGGCTGCGGGTGCTCAGGCGGGCCGCATGAAGCAGGCCGGGCAAATGTGGGTGCTTTGGCCTAAGCAGGCTGGCGCGCCTAGCGCGCGCTGAGCCACCCACGAGCCCCCTATGAGCCATCCATGAAGACGCCAATTGTTGTGTGCGGTACGGGCATCGTGGGTTTAGCCACGGCCTTAGCGTTGGCGCGACGCGGGCAACAGGTCACCTTGCTGGGCCCGCGCCAAACGTTTGCGCTCGCAACGCCTGAGGTTTTTCATCCGCGCGTTTACGCGATCTCACCCGCAAGCCAACGATTTTTAGCGTCGCTTGGGGTTTGGCAAATGCTTGATGTGCAGCGCTTAACTGCAGTGCAGGCCATGGAGATTCATGGTGATGGTGCGGGGTTGGTCAATTTAAATGCCTGGCAGGCGGCGATCCCAGAGTTGGCTTGGATTGTCGAGTCGGGCGAAATCGAGCGCGTGCTAACCCAAGCGGTACAGATTTTTGGCTTGAACTGGATCGAAGAAAAATTTGCCACCTACAGCAACTCGGGTGATACCAACTATTCTGCGGCCGACGCTTTGGCTGCAACGACGGGTCAGGCTGGCCGCTCGCAGTACGCTCAAGCCGCGCGTGAGCCTTTGGCTCAGCGGCTGCCCTGCCTCACAACCGACCGCGGCACTGTCATGCAGGCCGAACTGTTTATCGCAGCAGACGGTGCCCAATCGCCTTTACGCGCTGCAGCGGGTTTGCCCGTCGACAGCAAGCCTTACGGCGTCACAGCAATCGTTGCACATCTGAACTGTTCACGGCCGCACCAAGGCACTGCCCGACAATGGTTTAACGAACAAGGTGTGTTGGCTTTGCTACCCATGCCCTCGTTCGGGGCCGGCGCGCAAGTGTCTATGGTTTGGTCGCTCAAAGAGTCGCTCGCGCAAGAGTTGCTGGCCTTGCCTGCAGCAGAGCAAGCGACGCAACTTAGTATCCGCCTGACGGCGTTGACTGCCGGGCGCGCGGGTGAACTCACGCTACGTGGCGCGCTCCATGCTTTTCCTTTATCTTTAAATCAGTCGCCTATGATTGGTGAGCGTATTGCCTTAGTCGGTGACGCCGCGCACCGTTTGCACCCCCTTGCTGGGCAGGGCTTAAACTTGGGGTTGGGCGACGTCGAGGCCTTAGTGAGCGTGCTTGCTGAGCGTGAAGCGTTTCGCAGTGCGGGCGATGCGATGGTGTTAAGGCGTTACCGGCGCGCACGTGCCGAACCCGTGCTAGCGATGCGCTTGGTGACCGATGGGTTGCATCGTTTATTTGAGGTGCAAAGTGCTCCGGTGGCATGGTTGCGCAACCTTGGCATGTCGGCAGTTGAAAAACTACCGCTGATGAAGCGGTACTTAATCGCTGGCGCCTCGCGCTAGGTTTGGCGTCGCAGCTGGCTCGGTTTGTGTGGTGGCGATATCGTCGTTGAACGATCTCGATCGAGGTGAGTACCTGTCTTAACGTTGGCCGTACCCAACCGGATAAGTGCTAACGCGAATATCGATTAGGAGCAGTAAGCTTGAAAAAATTATTGAACGTTAAATGGCTTGCCGTGGCGTACCTGTTGAGTGCGATGTCTGTGACGTGGGCACAAAACGCCCCCGCTGCGGACGCGAACCTTGAGGCCAAAACACAAGCTGTCCAAAAGCTGTTTGCTGAACGGTTTGGCAATCCGCCTATTAGTGGCGTGCGCCTGACCCCTTACGGGCTGTACGAAGTGCAGCTTGGTATGGATTTGGTTTACACCGATGAGAAAGTGAATTTTGTTTTAGATGGCACTCTGATTGACGCAAAGACTCGCCGCGACATCACCCGCGAGCGTCAAGACTCTTTGGCGCAAATGCCCTTTGATCAATTGCCGTTTGAGCTCTCTTTCAAGCAAGTGCGTGGAGATGGTTCGCGCAAACTGGCAATCTTTGAAGATCCCAATTGCGGTTACTGTAAGCAGTTGCGCAAAGCCATCGAAGGCATCAACAACGTCACGATTTTTACTTTCCCGTATCCGATCTTGTCACCCGATTCGACGCAAAAAGTTCGTAACGTGTGGTGTGCTTCAGATCGCGCTGCGGTGTGGGAAGCTTGGATGATTCAGAATAAAGTACCCGCTACACTTGATTGCGACGTGCCGGTTGATCAGATGGTGGCACTTGGCCAAAAGCTGATGGTACGAGGTACGCCAGCACTGTTTTTTGCCGATGGCTCGCGGGTGGGCGGTGCAATCCCGAAAGACGACATTGAAAAACGCTTACAACAGGCGAAGTAGCCATCCATTCTGCAGCGGGCGATGTTACCCCAGGTCACTATCAGTTCGTTGCGTAGTTATTTTGTTACAACAAAAATTAGGAGTATTTGATGCGTATTGCCGTACTAGATGATTATTTAAAGGTTGCCCCCAACATGGCTAAGTGGGATAGCCTCAACGCTGACGTCAGTTTTTTTTCTGAATATATCCAGCCTGCCGATCTGGCCAAGACCCTTGAGGCGTTTGATGTGATTGTCGCCATGCGCGAACGCTCTGCCTTTCCGGCAACGGTGATCAAGGCCTTGCCCAACTTGCGATTACTGATCACAACAGGGATGCGTAATAGTTCGGTCGACATGGTAGCTTGTCGCGCACAAGGTATTGACGTCTGCGGCGCACCCGGAGACCCAAAAAGTACCGGCGCAACTGCCGAGCTTGCCTGGTCATTGCTGCTTGCACTGTTTAAACAAATTCCGAAAGAAGCGGCCAATATGCAACAAGGCTTATGGCAAACCACCATGCCTCCAACGCTCGAAGCTAAACGCTTGGGCTTGGTGGGTGCTGGGCACTTAGGCCAGTGTGTCGGGCGGGTCGGCTTAGCGTTTGGCATGGAGGTTGTGGCCTGGAGCCCAAACCTGACCGAAGAGCGTGCGGCCAAAGCTGGCGTTAAGCTGGTCTCTAAACAAGAGCTCTTTGCCACGTCGGATGCGATCAGTGTGCACATGGTGCTAAGCGATCGTTCGCGCGGTATTGTCGATGCCGCCAGCTTGCAAACGATGAAATCAACTGCCTATTTGATCAATACCTCGCGTGCGGGTTTGATCGATCAGCCGGCGTTACAAAAATTGTTGAGCGAAGGCAAAATTGCGGGTGCCGGCCTTGATGTCTATGATGCCGAGCCTTTGGCAGTCACCGATGCCTGGCGTCAAACACCTCGCACTTTGCTGACCCCGCATTTGGGTTATGTCACGCCCGAAAACTTTGCAGTGTTTTATGCAAATGTCGTTGCAGATATTCAAGCTTGGGCTGCGGGTAGCCCGATTCGAGTGTTGAATTAATGCAGCCGGTATTGCCAGTGCACGTGGTGGCACGCCTACTACTTGTTTTGTTATTAGCCGCTGGGGTGTATTTTTTTAGCGGCTTTGTCGTGCCTGTACTGGCGGCTTTAATCATTGGGTTTGCCAGTTGGCCGTTGTATTCAAGATGGGTGCAAGTGTGTGGAGGCCGTACCACCTTGGCGGCAAGCGTAGCATTGATTTTTATCTTGCTAGTGCTTGTCGTGCCGTTGTCTGTTGCCTTATATTACTCGGTCAACGAGGCGAGCCATTTGTTGGCCTGGCTCTTGACCGCAAATCGTCAGGGCGTTGCGCCGCCTGACTGGATTGTGGCGCTACCCTATATCGGTGAGAGGCTGGGCAGTTATTGGGTTGAGTTTTTAGGTCAACCGCATGCGCTCGGTAGCCTGGTCGAGGCGATCAGCGGTCAACATATCGGCAATATCTATCGTGTCGTGTTGTCGGCAACAGGTAACGCGTTTCACATCATGCTGACTTTGTTGTTTATGTTAATCACGTTGCTGTTTGTATATAAAGATGGCCATCGGATGGTGGGCCAACTTGATGTCTTGGGCGAGCGCGTACTGCCTTTGCGGTGGCAACGATTTTCGCGGGTGATTCCAGCCACCATTAGTGCCACAGTGACGGGCATGGGGTTGATCGCCATCGGCGAAGGAGTCGTGTTAGGGGTGGCCTATTGGGTTGCCGGCGTGCCTTCACCGGTATTGCTAGGGGTGATCACTGCCTTCATGGCGATGATCCCAGGCGGTGCACCATTGTCATTTACCTTAGTGTCGTTGTATTTAGTGGGTTCGGGCGCGCCCATCGCGGGCGCAAGCTTGTTTGCTTGGGGCGCGATTGAATTGTTTATCGTCGATAAAACGCTGCGGCCTCGCTTGGTAGGCGGCCCAGTCAAGTTGCCGTTCTTGCCAACGTTTTTTGGTTTAGTTGGGGGCGTTAAAACGATGGGAATCGTTGGGTTGTTTATCGGCCCTGTGTTGATGGCCTTAATGGTCGCGCTCTGGCGTGAGTGGCTGCTTGACGTCAAGGCTGCGCAAGCTGAGCGTTGAAATATCAATGTCGCTTGTTAAGGCGATCAACTCTGCGGCCGATTCGACTTGCATTTTTGACAGCACGCGAGAGCGATGTAGCTTGATGGTTGCCGCGGCAGAGCCATCACCGGTGGCGATTTCCTTGTTGGTTTTGCCTGCTATGATCGCCTCGAACACTTCACGCTCTCGCGGTGTGAGCGAGGCATAGAGCTTCTCGACGGCAAGCGTTCTGACCAACCTCTCATGAATTACGCGATCTCTTTCAAGTGCACGCTCAACAGCCACTAATAAAGCTTGCATTGAAAAAGGCTTTAACAAAAAGTCGCTGGCACCTTGTTTCATGGCTTGCACGATTTGAGCGGGTAAGCTTTCACCACTGATAAAAATGATGGGTGTGGTCCAACCGTGATTCGTTAACTCGGCTTGACATTCAATGCCGCTTAGGCCGGGCATGCGCATGTCGAGCAGTACCACCGAGGGTGATACGGGCGTGGCGTGCTGTAAAAACTCAGCAGCGCTTGCGTAGGAGTTCACTGAAAAGCCCTGGCGCTCTAGCGTACCGGCTAACGCACTTCTGATTGAGGCGTCATCGTCAACTAGGTAAATATGACCAGCGGATAGTACCTGCATAATATTGTGACACCTTAAGTTTTACCTTAGGATACAAAAAATTACGAACTTATGAAATGCGCTAACTAGCTTATGCGGTACTGACCGCCGCGCGCCCCGCCTCAACGGCAAATGTGGCTAAGACAAATGCGCCAGATTTTGGATCGCGTGCGTCGTGTATTGCAGTGAGTGTGGTGGTGAGTTGGGTGGGGGTCAGCTCGACCACGCCATAGCCGCGCGATGCGGCATTGGCAAAAATAAAGTGTGGGTTGAGCTCGAGTTGTTGCTTAATTTGAGCAGGGGTGGTGCTTGATAACGAGGTAATACTTGTGCCACAAAACTCAACGCCAATCGCTTCGCAGTCTGGATTGTTGTAGTCAGATAACACATGTCCCACCCAGTTTTCGTGAACGTCACCACCCAACACGACTGGGTTGCTCAGGCGGGTCTGAAGCATTGCATCGGTGAGGCGTCGGCGCGCTGCGGGGTAGCCATCCCAGCCATCATTTCTGAGCAGCTGCGCGCCCGTGGTGCTGTAGTTTCGCCGTCCAAACAAGGTCTGCTGACCGATGAGGTTCCAGTGGCTGCGGGCCGAGGCAAACTGCTGACCGAGCCAGCGCTCTTGAGCATTACCAAGCAAGGTGCGCTGAGGCTGGTTTAGGATGTCGCACTTGCTTGGGTCGATACGCCCCGAACCTGCGCGATTGTTGGGCGTGCAGGCCTGCAGGTCACGATGTTGCCGGTCATCGAGCGTGTAGAGTGTGGCCAGGCGTCCGTACGGCACGCTACCAAATACTTTCGCTTGGTCGCCTTGCCCGTCAAGCAACTTCGCAAAACTTGCGCGCGTGACAGGCATGTTTTCATAAAACGCTTGATAGGCGGCACGGCGACGCGCCATAAAGTTCTCGACCGGAGTCCCAGATAGGCCCTCGTATGTGCCTGCATAATCGTTTTGAACTTCGTGATCGTCCCAGGTCACTAGCCAAGGGTACGCGGCGTGAATCGCTTGCAGGTCTGGATCAGACTTGTGCAGTGCGTAGCGACTGCGGTAGCCATCGAGGGTCGTAATCCAACCACCCGTGGTTGGTCGCACCTCGACTGGGCGTGAGGCAGGATATTCGTAAACGTAATCGCCTAGAAACAACACGAAGTCGAGATTCTCGGCCAGCATATGCCGGTAAGCGCTGTAATAGCCGTTGCCCCATTGTTGGCACGAGGCGTAGGCGAGGCGCAAGCGCTTCACGTCAGCGTCTGGTGCCGGAAAGGTGCGTGTGCGGCCGGTTGTGCTGGTCGCAGCACCCGCGATGAAACGATAGAAGTAGGCCCGCCCAGGCTCAAGCCCCGCGACCTCTGCGTGCACCGAGTGCCCGAGTGCGGCTGTTGCGTGCACGACACCCGTGGCCGCAACGCGACTGAACTGCTCGTCGTGGGCAAGCTGCCAGGTGACTGCCACAGGTTTGGTTGTGAACCCTGCCGCTTCAAGAGCAGGCGTGCCCAGACGCGTCCAAAGTACTAACGAGTGGCTAGTGGGCGAGCCACTCGCGACGCCCAAACTAAAAGGGTGTACCGACCACGCTTGTTTAGGCAGCCCAACGCTGGGCAACCCCAAAAGGGCCGCCGAAGCGCCAGCAATCTTAAGAAGATCTCGACGCTGCATGGCTTGCGACTTTGAAAAATACGGCGTGTTGGGTAAGTGGTATCGGGTGCATCAAAACAGCGACGCGGCCCCAAACATTGCAAAAATTCCAAAACC
Organism: Alcaligenaceae bacterium; assembly: GCA_947378965.1. Classification (GTDB taxonomy): domain Bacteria; phylum Pseudomonadota; class Gammaproteobacteria; order Burkholderiales; family Burkholderiaceae_B; genus Zwartia. Next base: position 17,508 of record CANCMG010000051.1, read on the forward strand.
CACAGCCACAATCCCCAAGCCGCCCGCCAGCCAGGCGAGCATCATGACGTTTGTAATAATCGCAGACGAGGCCAATACAATGGCCACTTGCAAGACGCCAGACGAAATCTCAAGGTTGTGATACTTGTGATTGGCAAGCTCGCCCAGTGCTTGTGCTTTTTTTGCACGCTCGGCAAGCTCTTTACGGCCTTCGCCGGTTTCTGGCTCAGTGTCGTAACGCTTGGCAGCAGCAGCCCACTTTTTCATCTGCTCGGCAACTTTTGGATCTTCGGCGTGTGGGCTCATTTGTGCCGCTTGCAAAGCAACGTCAGTGGTCGTTTTGCGAATCGACTTTGCTTGAAAAAACGCCCACAAATTAGACGCCTCAACTTGTTTGGTAATGACTTCGGTTTGATACGCTTTACTTAAGGTTTCGCTGATCGCTAAAAAAAGCGCCAGCACTGCAATGACGAGTGCAACTTTTTTGTTTGAGGGGTCAACGTGTCCGTGTCCTGACATGATTGGTTTCCTTAGTGGTGTGGGGGTTGATGAGCTTGGCTCAAAAGTTTTTCGGTATAAGCGATTGCGATGGCAGATAAGACAAAGGCCAGGTGAATCAGCGTTTGCCACATGAGCGTGGGTTCTGCAATGCTGGGCGCATTAATAAAGGTCTTGAGCAAGTGAATCGACGAAATTCCGATAATCGCTGTCGCGAGCTTGACCTTCAATACCCCCGCATTGACGTGCGATAGCCATTCAGGCTGATCGGGATGGTCTTTAAGCCCCATGCGCGAGACGAAGGTTTCCCAGCCCCCGACAATGACCATGACTAGCAGGTTTGAAATCATGACGACGTCAATCAAACCGAGCACGATCAACATGAGCTCGGTCTCGGTGATCGCCTTATCAACGCTCATCGCGGTAATCAGGTGTAGGAGCTCTTTCCAGAATTGCCAAACGTAAACGCCTTGAGCAACGATCAGCCCGATATAGAGCGGGGCTTGTAGCCATCTGCTCATGAAGATCCAGCGCGGCAGCAATTTTAAAGTTGAATGATTTGTGTTCATCTCGGGTGTATTAAGTGTTGAGTGTTTTAAGCTTTAAACATTTCAAGTGTTGAGTGATTCAAGCTTTAAACATTTCAAGTGTTGAGTGTTTCAAGCTTTAAACATTTTAAGTGTTAAGTGTTTCAAGCTTTAAACATTTTAAGTGTTGAGTATTTCAAATTAAGTGGGGTAGGTGCCGGGTAGCAAAATACTTTTATCAACTGTTTCAATATCGGTGCGTCCACAAAACGCCATCGTCAGGTCAAGCTCTTTATGCAAGATTTCGAGTACTTTTTTGACGCCGGTCTCGCCCATGGCACCTAAGCCATACAAAAAGGCGCGTCCAATATAACAACCCTGAGCACCAAGCGCACGCGCTTTTAAAATATCTTGACCGCTGCGCACACCGCCATCCATATGAATTTCGATTTGTTTGCCGACGGCCTCTACGATCGCGGGTAATGATTCGATGCTAGAGGCAGCGCCATCAAGCTGGCGCCCACCGTGGTTGCTGACGATCAGGGCGTCGGCACCGCTATTGAGCGCCATGCGCGCATCTTCGACGTCTTGAATGCCTTTCAAGATCAGCTTGCCGCCCCAAAGTTTTTTGATCCAGGCCACGTCGTCCCAGTTTAGGCGCGGGTCAAACTGCGAGGCAGTCCATTCGCTGAGTTTGCTCATGTCGCTGACGCCCTGCACATGACCCACGATGTTGCCAAATTGGCGGTTTTTGGTACCGAGCATCCCCATTGCCCAGCGTGGCTTGGTCGCAATATCAATCATATTGGCCAAGGTCATCTTGGGTGGCGCGCTTAAGCCATTTTTTAGATCTTTGTGGCGCTGCCCCAAGATCTGTAAATCAAGCGTTAACACCAGCGCCGAGCAGTTGGCGCGCTTGGCGCGCTCGATCAGGCGCTCGATGAAGCCGCGATCTTTCATCACATATAGTTGAAACCAAAAAGGATGATGATTGGTACCCTCGGCCACAGCCTCAATCGAGCAGATGCTCATGGTTGACAAGGTAAAGGGGATACCAAACTCTTTTGCTACTTTGGCGGCAAGAATTTCGCCATCTGCGTGCTGCATACCAGTTAAGCCGGTTGGCGCGATTGCCAGGGGCATGGCAACTTTTTGCCCGATCATTTTGCTGACAGTCGAGCGGTTTTCCATGTTGATCAAAATGCGTTGACGCAATTTGATTTTTTGAAAATCACTTTCGTTGGCACGGTAGGTGCTTTCGGTCCATGAGCCTGAGTCTGCGTAATCGTAGAACATACGCGGTACGCGCTTTTTTGCTAAAACGCGCAAGTCTTCGATGTTGGTGATCACACTCATGGGGTCGGTCTCCGCGGTCTGTTGGCAATCGCTAAATTCGTGGTCTAGTGTAACGGCTCAGAGTCCTCTTTGCAGATCTTTGAGCCTCGAATGACGCACAATACAGGCATGACTGTTATGCTCATCTTATAAACGGGTACAAAGTTGGTGTGATCAGGATACCTTCACCTTAAAGGGGCTGAAATCGGTATCGCGGTCGTAATGGTCTTCGTTTTCTTTGCGCTTTAAAAATGCAACCACTCGATAGGTCAGGGGGGTGGCGAGTACCTCCCAGCCGGTCTTGAGTAGGTACTGTGAAATGGCCACGGCGACGAGTTGCTCGGTGGGCCAAATGCCATAAAAGGCGATCAAAAAGAATAAGGACGAATCGACCAATTCACCCAACGCGGTCGAGCCGATTAGGCGTGCCCAAAGGTGTTTGCCCTGAGACCAAATCTTCATCTTGGCTAAGACAAAGGCATTGGTCAGGCTGCCACAGAAAAATGCGACGATCGACCCTAGCACGACTCGCCAGGTATTACCGAAGACTGCCTCAAGCCCTTGTTGCATATGGGCATTGTGCGGGCCAGGGGCGACTGGCAAACTTATCACAATCAGCGCAATCACTGCGGCAAACACCAGAGCGGCAAAACCGCACCAAACGGCGCGCCGGTCATGAGCATAGCCATAGACCTCAGTCAAAATGTCGCCAAACAAGTAAGACAGCGGAAAAAACAGTACACCTGCGCCAAAGAGTACGTTGCCTAAGACCGGCACGTTGACTTGCGCGACTTTGCCGGTGCCGATCAGGTTTGAGCACAACAAGACCGTCACAAACGCCACGACGATTAAATCGTAGTAACGGTATGAGCGTTTACCTGAGGCAAGCGGGGCGGCTGAGTATGGCATGACAAAGGTCTTTGAAGAGTTGGCCAAACGAAACGGAGGCTCACCGAGCAACCGCAACTGAGCAGGCAGAGTGTGATGTCGTCTACGGGCAGTTTACGTTGTCTTGCAACCTGTGGTTGCTCAGGTATCTGGCTACCGGTTGAAGCCCAAACACCGGCCGTGGTTAGACGCTAGAAAACACTTGTCGCGTTGGGCGGGGTTTAGCCTGCCGTGGTACGCTGCACTCACGTTTTCAGGCCTTCTTGCGACCTTTTAAAGAGTCTCTCTATGACAGTACAACATGCCCCTGAGCACCTGATTGATTCTCGCTATGCATTTTGGCGACTCATCAAGGCGCTTGTCATCATGGTCATGGGCAGCAGTTGTATGTTCATTGTTTCGGTCGTGTTGCCCGAAGTCCAAGCAGAGTTTGGTGTGTCGCGCTCCGAAGCTTCCTTACCATCCACGCTGTTGTGGATTGGTTTTGGTGCCGGTGGCTTACTGATGGGGCGCGTGTCTGATCGTTGGGGGGTATGGACGTGTTTGTTGATTGGCGCGGCGGGCTTATCGATCGGCTTTATCTGGGCTGCGTACACCACGGATATTCTTGTATTTGCGCTAGTGCACGGCATATTTTTAGGTTTTTTTGGTACCTCTGCGATGTTTGCACCTCTGGTGGCCGACACTTCGCTTTGGTGGAATAAGCGCCGCGGCATCGCGGTCGCGGTATGCGCGAGCGGCAACTATTTGGCCGGTGCGATTTGGCCACCCCTGACGCAATGGGGGGTGTCGACCATCGGCTGGCGTGACACGTATATTTGGATGGGGTTGGTGTCTGGCATCAGCGTGGCCTTGCTGGCCTTTTTGATGCGCCGTCGTCCTCCTTTGGCGCAGGTGTCTGCCTTGGCGAACCATCAAGTTGCGGGTGTCCCCAGGCCGTTTGGCCTGAATATTAATCATGCACAGCTATTGATGTGCGTGGCTGGCTTAGCGTGTTGTGTTGCCATGTCGATGCCTCAGGTTCATATCGTGGCGTACTGTGCCGATTTGGGCTATGGCCCTGCTCGTGGCGCCGAAATGTTGGCGCTGATGCTCGGTTGCGGCATCATTAGCCGCCTGATCTCGGGGGTAATCTGCGATCGCATCGGCGGCATACGCACCTTGTTGCTAGGTTCGGCCTTACAAGGCATCGCTTTGTTTATGTTCTTGCCCTTTGATGGGTTGGTGTCACTCTACTTAATCTCGGCGTTATTCGGCTTATTTCAAGGCGGTATCGTGCCCTCGTACGCGATTATCATTCGTGAATATTTTCCGGCAGCCGAGGCTGGCAGACGAGTGGGTTCGGTGATTATGTGCACTATGTTTGGGATGGCGCTCGGTGGTTGGATGTCGGGCAAAATTTTTGACTTAACCGGCTCGTACCAAATGGCAATGATTAACGGCATGGCCTGGAATTTGCTAAACCTTGCGATTGCAGGCTTCTTGTTCTGGCGAGTGCGCCAAGCGGTTCGTGGCTAAGTGAGAGGCTAGCAGCGTGTCAAACGCTGCGCAGATCTCACGTCAGCCGTGTCATAGCCACGTTAGCGTTGCTTATGCCGACTCGGTATAACGCTTAGCCAGCACGGCGCGATAACGTTGCTCAAGCTCATCGGGGCTGGCGATGCTGACCCCCATGTCTCGCACCAGGCCATCTTTGAGGTCGTAGACCCATCCATGTACGGTGACGGTTTGGCCGCGCGCCCATGCGTCTTGCACGCTGGTGGTTTGGCAAACATTCACGACTTGCTCAATGACGTTGAGCTCGCACAGGTGATCAAGCCTTTCTTGGTGGTTGAATACACGGCCAAGGTACGAGCCGTGTTTGTCATGCACATCTTTAACGTGACGAATCCAGTTGTCGGCGAGGCCCACGCGAATATTTTCAAGGGCAGCGCGAACACCGCCGCAGCCATAGTGTCCGACTACGATGATGTGCTTGACTTTCAGTTGATCGATCGCAAACTGGATCACAGACAACGCATTTAAATCAGTATGCACCACGACGTTGGCGATGTTGCGATGAACAAAGACCTCACCCGGTGCCAAACCGGTGATCTGATTGGCGGGTACGCGAGAATCAGAGCAACCGATCCAGAGATATTCGGGTGATTGTTGATTGGCCAATCGTTTAAAAAAGTCGGGGTCGTTGGTGCGAATCGAATCAACCCATTGTTGATTCTTTTCAAATAAAACGGTCAGGTGGTGAGGGTTGCTAGGTGCTGACATGGCGACTTACTCAGAGGCGCCAGCCGCTTTCAGCAACTGTTTTGCATTGATAAACGAGGCGTCATCGAGCAAGTTGCGCGTTGATTTAGTGGCCGTGTCTGCCATGAAGCCTTTTGGCAGCACAAATTCAAGATAAGAGTTAGCGCTGACGCGTACGTCTGCTCCTTCAACACTTAATGTAAAACTGACAACGTCTTTGTATTGCAACGCCCATTCATTATTGATCATGGCCGTAATCATGGCATCGCGATCTGGATCAATCTGAACGGTGGTGCATGTGATTGCATTTTTGTCGGTTTGAATGCGTAGGCGGTTTTTTGAGCAGGCATTCATGAGATTATTTTTGACGGTGCTGGCATCCGCATTTTTAAATAGGCCAGACGCCATCCGAGCCGGGGGCGGCTTGAGCGGACCATCGGCGCTGCAACCAATCAGCGTGAGGCTAGAAAAAAAAATCAAAGAGGCTAAGGCAAAGATACGCATACGAGTTCGCTGTTTTGTGATGCTAAGGGCCAGGGAGTGGTCGGTGAGGCTTACGCCATCACTTCGCCGCCATTCACGTCCAGTGTAATCCCAGTAATAAAGGCAGAGTCGTCAGACGCCAAAAAAGCAATCGCTGCGGCGATATCTTGCGGCTCGGCATGGCGTCTCAGCGGGATGCTCTCGAGCAGCGCGGCGCGTTCTTCAGGGGTTTTGCGAGACTCCCAACGCGCCTTGGTGCGCGGGGTCATGACCAAACCGGGGCATACGCAATTGACGGTAATCCCCTTGGGCCCGTATTCGGCAGCCAGTTGACGCGTGAGCGCGCTGATGGCGCCTTTTGAAGCGGCATAGTTGGCGCCCGCGACCCGACTGCTAAAGCGACCCGCTTTCGAGCCGACATTGACAATGCGCCCCTGCCCGGCGGCCGTCATCAGTGGCAGGGCTTGGCGGCACGCCCAGACCGTACCCATAATGTTTAGGTCTAGCACGCGCTTCCAGTCGTCGTCAGATTCTTGTTCAAACAGGGCGGGTGTTTGTAACGAGCCGCCAGCGTTGTTCACCAGAATATCCAAACGCTGATCGGTCGCATAGACTTGTGCGATAGCCTCTTTAATCGCTGCAGGGTCCGACGAATCCATTAGCAAGCCGTGGATCACGAGCCCCTGGCCAGCGGCCTCGCCTAGCGCCTCGGCCATCGCCGCCTCGTCGCGGCTGGTGATCCATACCTTGGCACCCTCGGCCGCTAAGCGTAGGGCGCTGGCGCGCCCAATTCCGCGCGCCCCTCCATTAATGAAGACGTTTCGATTTTTTAAACGTGAGGTCATTAAAGCGGTCATGCTGTTCTCGCTGCTTATGAAAGATTTGAGTCGTGGTTGTTGCGTCGGGCTGATTCTGTCTTTCTGGCCTAGCAGGCAAGGCCAGAAAGATGTGACGTTACGACTATTGAGTCGTCTTATTAAAGGCTTTGCCCGCCATCAACAGCAATAGTTTGCCCAGTCACCCACGAGGCCAGATCGCTGGCTAAAAAGGTGGCAACCGTTGCGATCTCTTCGGGGATACCAAAACGCCCAGTTGGGATGCTGGCGAGAATACGTTCGTAGAGCTCGGGCTTATCACGCTTGGCGATGTCCCAGGTACCGCCCTCAAAAAAGATCGAACCCGGGGCAATGCAGTTCACGCGAATCTTTTTGCCGGCATAAGACAGTGCCTGTGTTTGGGTGTATTCAATCAAGGCGGCTTTGATCGCACCGTAAGGAGGCGTGCGTACGCTGGCCCCGAGGCCTGAAATCGACGAAATATGCAAAATGCTGCCGCCGCGCGCCTCGAGGTAGGGCATGGCAGCGTGACAAGCACGCACCGTTGCCATCAAATCGATTTGAACGCTGATGGCCCAGCCTGCTTCGTCATCGGTGCGCCCAAAGCCCGAGGCGTTGTTGACCAAAATGTCGATGCCGCCCAACGACTTGGCCGAGGCCTCGACCCATTGCTTAATGGCGTTGGCATCGCCTAAATCGCAGGACGTCGCAAGCACTTGATGACCGTGCTTCTGTAGCGCAACCTCTGCTTCGCGCAAGGGGCCTTCGGTTCTGGCGCAAATGGCCACGTCTGCACCAGCCTGTGCATACGCCTCGGCAATTGCCAAACCAATACCACGGCTGCCGCCGGCAATTAACGCGCGTTTTCCAGTTAAATCAATTTTCATTATTGTCTCCGTGAGGTATCGCCGTTGATGGCGCTAAGGTAGGTAATAGGTATGTTGTAAGACGTGAAAGAGCGTTTGACTGACAACGAGATCTTATTCGCTAAGTGGTAATTCAATCATAAACGTAGTTGCCCAGCCGGGCCGCGTTGCAATGTAGAGGCGACCTTTGTTTCGCTCAATAATATGCTGACTTAACCATAACCCCAAACCCATTCCGGCATACTTTGTTGAACTCAGCAAATTAAAGATGGTTGCGTGCGCAGTGGGATCGATGCCGTTGCCATTGTCAGCGACGCTCAAGTGCGCGCGATTGCCTGCTTTGCTGATGGTGACTTCGACGCACCGCTCGTGGTCTGTGATGGTGGACAGAGCCTGAACCGCGTTGTTTAATAGATTTAAGAGTACTTGCTGAAATTCTTGCGTGTTCACCTCGACGTGGCACCCACCAATAATGGGATAGTTTCGACGAACCGAAATATTTTCTTTTTTGGCTAAAGGTAAAAACAATTTTTCGAGCGACGACATGACGTCAACCAGGTCAACCCGTTGTGAGACCACAGTTGTGTTTGAAAATATCTGTCTGAGCGTGGTAATAATCTCAGAGGCTCGTTGGTTATCGCCCAAGATCCTAGAGATGAGCTCTTGCTTAATCAGAGGATTGGCCACACTGCTCGAGAGCTCCATCTGCAGGCATTCAGCATTGAGTTGTATGGCGCACAGTGGCTGATTCAGTTCGTGTGCCAGTGCAGCCGATAGCGCCCCCACTTCGGCTGATTTTTTGGCGCTAATTAACGACTGAATCAATTCATCACGCTCAACGAGTAGCTGCTGGACTTGGGTTTTTTCTTCGATCTCGCTTGATAGTGCGCTATCCTTTGAAGAGAGTGCCCCGATCATCTGATGTCGCTCAGCCATTTGCCGTTGTAAATAAAAAGTACCAATTCCAAAAAAAGTTAATAGCGTTGTTCCTTGTGTTGCCCAACGCAAAAATCTCGACAGTATCTCTTCATTGAAAATGTTATTCACGTGGCTGAGATTGATGTTTAACGTTGTGAAGGTGCGGGCCAGTGTTAACAAAAGAGTCATCACAATGAGGCCAAAAATAAACTTCAATATGACTGGGCCTTGCGCATGTATTAGACGCGCGACCTCATAGCCCTGCCAAAGCAAGGCGATTACAAACGCGATCGTGATAAAGACCACCCGGTCAGCGAAGTCACCATTTTGCCGAATGGCTTCGTAGGTGATGCCTAGTATGACCCAAACACACCACGCCGCGAATAAGAGCCCGCGTTCAACGGGTTGGCGCCAAGAGCGAAACAATAGCCCGCTAAAAATGAAGGCGCCAATGATGCAGCTATTGGCAGGGGTCAGCAGCGCCGGGTGTACCGACGGTACCAGTGCAAACATAAAAAGTGCGCTGGCGTATAACCCAACCGACAGAGTCCAATAGCCATTGAGTGAGTTGCTGTTTTGGTTGTTTAAGAGCGGAGAGAAACTAAAGAGCAACCCCAACGCCATCGTGGCAAAAATTACTAGAAATACCTGCTCGGCAATTTGCATATGCAAGGCCTAGGGTTGAGGCGCAGATGTTGCGTCGTTGAGTTCAATGGCAATCTCACGAAAGCGTGCTTCGGCCTGGCCAAAGGCAAATACAAGGTCCGGGTCAAATTTCTTACCCGATAGACGGTAAATCTCTGCGCTGGCCGCCTCGTGCGTCCACGCCTTTTTGTAGCTGCGCTCGGTGGTCAGGGCGTCGTAGACGTTAGCCAAGGTCATCAAGCGTGCTTCGAGCGGGATATCGGTGCCCTTGAGGCCACGAGGGTAGCCGCTGCCATCCCAGTTTTCGTGATGCCCGCCAGCAATTCTGGCGGCGATATTAAACAGCGATGTTGGCTCGCGATCGGCGCCGGCGGCCGCTGTCAAAATAGTCTCGCCAAGCATTGCGTGAGTACGCATGACCACCATCTCGTCAGCCGTGTGTCCACTCGGTTTCAGCAAGATTTGATCCGGGATCCCGACCTTGCCGAGATCGTGCAAGGGTGCAGCGGTGACGATTTTTTCGATCAGCTCATCCGAGAGCTGCTCGCGGTAGCGTTCAGCGCGACATAATATTTGCGCGAGAGTCTTGACGTAAAGCTTGGTACGCTGAATGTGCAAGCCGGTGTCATTATCGCGGGTTAAGGCGAGTTCGGTCATCGACTCAATCATTTGTTCGCGTACGCGTTGCAAGATGAGCTGACTCATTTCTTGGTGCTCGTTCAATAACTCTTTAAGCCTGCGATTGGTATTTTCGTAATTCGACACGTCTGCGTAGGTACGTACGACATCCCCTGATGGCATTGGGTGCGTTTGAACCTCAATATAACGACCTGTCGCATCTTTTCGTACGTAATTTCTCTTGACGTGCTCATCAACGTTAACGCCACGAGAAAAGATATAGGCGCGCGCCTCTGGGGTGACCTCACCAAGCTCTCTAAAATCACCGCGATCAATTTGGTACTGTACAACCTCGGGCAAGGTCGGCTTGGTTGCGAGCAATGAGGCAGGTAAATTTAACAGCTCGCAGGTTTGAGCGTTAAATAGCGTAAAGCGATTATTTTTGTCAATAACGGCAACACCCTGCGAGATAGACTGTAACGTGCCGCTTAGCAGCGCAGTCGTCTCGATCAGGTTGTTGTTAATTTTATTTAGGATATTAAAAAAGATACCAAGCGTGATAATAATCATGCCGCCCGCTAACCCGAGGCGGGTCAGGGTGATGACATCAAGGCTATTTTTGAAGAACAGAATATTCAGCACCAAGACTATTGCCCCCACACTCACTGCATAGGCGGAAACCAGGGGCAATCGAATAAAAAGTACAGGAATCGCCGCCAAGACCCACATAATCGCAAACGGGGTCACAAACCAGATTCCGATGCAAGCCAAGCCGATTGTTAGCACCGGGATCAGGGCGTTCGTTAAAAATACCCGAGAGCGGTAATGCAGTGACCACAGGTCTGCCAGCACAATTACCAACACGCTGCTCGTCAGCGCGAGCGAGATATGAGCCTTAAGACCCGGCTGCGCGGGCAACAGCCGAACGGCAGTAAATAGCAGCAACCCTGCCGCGTAATACAGATCAATAATCTTATACGCGCGTAGCCACTGTTTATTCGTCTGAGTTGACGAGGTGTCACTCAATTTTGACGTTTCCTGTTTGAATCACTTGTGCCCAATACGTGGTTTCGTCAGCTAACCATTTACGCAGGTCAGCAGGCGAGCGCGGCAAGGCCTCAGAGCCTAAGTCGGCAAACTGTTTGCGAATTTCGGGCAGCGCGGCAATTTTTGCAATCTCGGCGTTTAACTTTGCGATGATGGCTTGCGGTGTTGCGCTAGGCGCCATCATTCCTTGAAATGACCCGGTCACGTAGCCTGGGATGCGTTCGGCGATTGTTGGCGTATCAGGAATCGGGGCAAAGCGTTCGGGGCTCGCGACGGCAATCATCCGGTAGTTGCCGGTTTTGGCCATCGGGTAGGTTGCCAAAAAACTATTCATCGTCAGATCGATTTGCCCACCGGCTAAATCTGCAATCACTTGCGAGCCACCTTTATAGCCAATAAAGTTCAGCTGCAAATTTTCTTTTTGTGCGAGCAAGACGCCCGCTAAATGTGGTGCAGCCCCTAAGGGTGTTCCAAAATTTAGCGGTACAGATTGGCTGCGAGCATAGGCGATCAGTTCAGGAAGCGTTTTAACTGGCAGCTTGTTTGCCACCACAAGAATGTGAGGCGAGTAGGCCAAAATTGAAACAGGGGTAAGTTCTTTAGCAGGATCGTAGGTGAGGTTTTTCATGAGCGTGGGCGCCATGGTCAGCGCACTCAGGTCGACCACCAGCAAGGTGTAGCCATCGGGCTCAGATTTGGCCACGTACGACGCGCCTATCTGGGCGTTACCACCCACCTTGTTTTCAACCACAACGGGCTGACCCCAGTTTTCAGTGAGCTTTTTACCAACGATGCGCGCGAGGATATCTGAAGCGCCACCTGCTGCAAAAGGTACGATCAGGCGTATCGGTTTGTTGGGATAGGTTTGCTCTGGTGACTGAGCGTGTGCTGCAACGGTAACAAGCCCTAGTGTCAAGGCTGCGAGCCATCGCAGTGGCGTCGACGACCGGATTGAAGTCATTAACGGCCCCCGGCCAAGGGCGCGACGTGCAAGCCGTGCACGCGATGTTTTTGAATCAATTGTGCGACTAAGCCAGAGCCTTTAGCCTGTTCAAGAAAGTCGAACAAGAATTGAGCCGCGACTGCATCGCCTTTGCGGGTGCAGGCACCTTGTTGCACCATCGTGAATTCGCCCTCAACGATGCGCGTGCCCGGGACTTTTTTAATATCCACTTCAAGCCCAACGCGCAACCCTGCAAGCGCCTCGAGTTTGTTTGTTGTGAAGA